>CAKONA010000106.1 GCA_934096785.1 uncultured Bacilli bacterium
GCTCATTGGTGAAATGGTTAACACATCGCCCTCTCAAGGCGACATTCATGGGTTCAAATCCCATATGAGTCACCAAATAGATATTTACTCTTCGGTTGAAGAGTTTTTTGTTTACGTTTATACAAATATCAAACTTTATAAATATATAAAAATGTTATATAATATAACTAGGTGATTAAATATGTGGAGATTTATAGTAATATTAGCATGTAAAATAACAAACAAACTAAGTAAATTAACAGGACATGAAGGAAGTGTTATCGGAGGAAAAGTCGCAAGCACTCTTGATAAAAATATATTAAAGAAAATAAAACTTCCTAAATACGTAATTGGTATAACAGGTTCAAGTGGGAAAAGTAGTTCAACCGAACTTACATACAACATACTAACTAAAAACGGATATAACGTCGTTTACAATAAAGAAGGAAGTAATACAATAAACGGAATAACTTCACTTGTATTAAATAATTCATCATTATTTGGAAAACTAAAAGCCGATGTCTTACTTATGGAATTAGATGAACAATTCATGAAACACATTTTTAAATTCATTACCCCTACTCATCTAATGATTACAAATATAACAAGAGATCAACCACCAAGAAACTCACATCCAGAAAAGATATACAACGAAATCAAAAATGCAATTCCAACTGGAACTCATCTAATACTAAATGTAGATGACCCATTCGTAAATAGAATTAGAATCAATCATAAAGGCGAAGTAACAACATACGGTATGGCTGAAAATAACTATTCAAGAAAAAACAATCTAAATAATCTAGATGCAGCATACTGCCCTATCTGTAATTCAAAACTAGAATATGACTTCTATCATTATGGACACATCGGTTCATATCACTGTCCTAAATACCATTTCAATAGAGGCAAACCAAACTATGAAGCAAAAGATATAGATGTAGACAATGAACAAATCAAAATAAACGAACACATTGTTCATTTACCATCTAACTTCTTATACACAGTATACTTTGTAACTGGATGCTATGCACTAACACATGAAATCGGTGTAAAAGAAGAAGACATTTTAAAAGTATTAAACGATGAAAACATAAAAACAAAAAGAATGGAAATATATGACTTCGACAATAGAAAATGGCAAATGTTAGTAAGTAAAAATGAAAATAACCTAAGCTACAAACAGTCCCTTGATTACATTCTACATCAAGAAGGAGATAAAACTATAATACTAGGATTTGATTCATCAAGTAGAAGATACAAAGAAAATGATATTTCATGGATATGGGATATAGACTTTGAATCCTTAAATGATGCGAGCATCAAAAATATAATCTTAATCGGAAAATTCTGCTACGACATGAAAGTTCGTATGGAATATGCAGGTATAAATAAAGATAAAATAATTTTAGTAGAAAATCTAGATAACTTAAGTGAAACAATTAAAACTAAAACAACTGGTAAAATATTCTCAATGGTATGTTTCGATAAAGAAATACAACTTAAAAAAATTATAAAGGAGGAAAACAATGATTAATATATTACATTTATATTATGACCTTCTAAACCTTTATGGAGAAAACGCAAACACAAGATGCTTAAAAGAAGAATTAAAAAGAAATGATATAAAAGTTAAAGTAGATTTAAAAAGTATAAATGACAAAATTGACTTTGAAAAGTATGACATAATCTACATAGGAAGTGGTTCAGAAGAATCATTAAAGTTAGCACTAGATGATATCATAAAAAGAAAAGATGATTTAAAAAAATATATTGAAGAAAACAAATATCTTATATTAACAGGTAACTCAATGTGCCTATTTGGCTCATACATAGATACAAATAAAGATAAACTAGAAGCATTAAATATATTTGATTACTATACTAAATACATAGATTCAGCAACATTCAAGAATGCTTCTTCTGATAGAATCGTTGGTGAAATAAAAGGAACTTCAAAACTAATTAAACAAACAATTATTGGATTTCAAAATAGATGTGACTATGTATACAATGTTAAAACTCCATTACTTGAAGTAGAAATGAAATATTCAAATGATGGAACAAACACTAACGAAGGATTCACATATAAAAATGTATACGCAACACATACAATAGGTCCTCTGCTTATTAGAAATCCATATTTTACAGATTACATACTTAAAAAGATATGTAAAGAAAAAAATCTAAATTATAAAGTTGAAGAAACATCTTCAAAAGAAGCATATAAAAAGTACTTAGAAAATTTTAACTAAGTATTTTTTATTTTAATGTTCTTACAAATATTTTTCTCTTATTACTTCCAACTAACCCTTTCGCGTCCTCTAGTGTTTCTACACCATAACCTACGCTTTCAGATAACTCTTTTCTAAAGTCCTTTAAAAACTCTAATAGACCACATTCTCTATCTTCATAAGCACTTTTTAATCCTTTTCTCTTATTAATAAAATTATTAAAGTATCCATCAACCAAGAATAATTTATAACTATATGTTATTTTACTTAGATTTCTATCATACAAATAATCAGGTTCATACTCATCTTTAGTATAATAGTCACTATCAATTATATATGTTTTCTCTTCATCTTCCGAAAACAAAACATTATATGGAACATCTTCAGATAATACACCAGCATCAGATATAGTTTTAACATCATCAAAAGTTTTTACAAATGATTTTTCAATTGAATCTAAATTAACAGTTAAAGGGTCCATCTTACTTATATTTTTACCTTTAGCTACTTCTGTCATGTATCCAACTACTCTATCATCCATAATAACATTTTCATATGGAAATATATAAGTACCATTCTTTATATCAACGAATCTTAAAAAGTCAATATTGCCAAATTCAAATACATCAGCATAATCATCATCTAAAGCATAATCAAATATTTTAATAACACTGCGAGTCTTCTTATCATAATATGCACTACCAGCACTTCCAAATCCTAACATAGTACAATATCTTCTAATGTAGATATCTAACTCTTTCCTATTCTTAAATTTCATAATAACCCCTCTTTTCTTGAGAGAGTATTATACCACATATTTAAAAAAAATCAAACGAAATAAAAAACTAGGGCCTTGTCGTAACAAGACCCATACAAAAATGTTAAACATTTTTTTGTCATGTATAAATAATATCACATTAAAATAATTCATGTCAATAACACAGCTACAAATATAAATTCAGTACCTAGAATTTCACTCAATAATTCAACACCATATGAATTAGCTTCCCTACTTATCGGAAAAGAGAATTTAGATAAACTCAAAATAAAAAAGATCAAATATGACGACGTCGATCTTTCTAAGAAATTATTAAAAAAATAATTTTGTTTTTTTAAGCCAAAATACGCATTAACTAGAACCTATTTTAGCGGGAGGTTAACTGTATTCTTTTTTTAAATACGAACTTCCCGTGTTTTTGAATACGAATTTTTAACTCAAAAGCAACTATATTTTATCATTTTTTTATTAAAATGCAAGAAAAACACTGAATTTATGAGATGTTACATAAAAAATAATACCCCCTAATTATATAGAGAACTTATCTTTGAAACTAACGTGAAAATTTGTAAATGGACGAGCTTATTGTGGTATGTTATGGTAACCTTAAAGTAGACAACTCAGAGGTTTAAGTAGACAATTATTTTATTTACGTAGACAATTATTTTATTTACGTAGACAATTATTTTATTAAGTAGACAATAAGGAGGAACTATATGCACTGTAATCGTGAGCTTAAAAAGAAAACATGAGAATCTTTTAAAATAAATTACTTTATTATTAACAATATTATTTCCTTCAATTTCTTATATTATAAAACCTATAAAGTAAATTAATATTTTATTTAAATATTCTTTATAGGTTTTTTTCATAATTTAATTTAATATATTGCTCCCCACTAGATTATCTAGTTTCTTAACTACTTTTTAACAGTGAAATTAATTGAACTAGAAACATTACCTGAATTTTTTAATTTATTTAAAGTAGCATAATCTTTAGCATATACATTTGAAATAGTTGAGAATAAAAACATATTATTAAGCTTAGCACTGTCGTCTATTGTAAAGCTTCTCAAGTCAAGAGTTTCTATTTCGATGCTAGAAAACATACCAGCCATATTAGTTACTTTACTTGTATCAAAACTACTTAAATCTATTGAAGTTGCACTACTACCTGCAAACATACTATCCATATTAGTTACATTACTTGTATCAAACTTTTTCAAATCTAAGTTAGTTATTGATGAATTTTCAAACATATCTTTCATATTTGTAACCTTACTTGTATTAATATTATTAAATGAAATAGTAGTTTCAGCTGAATATTTAAACATACCACTCATATCTGTTACATTACTTGTATCAAAATTGTCAAATCCAGTTATTTCACCATTAAAGTATGCAAATATATTAGCC
>CAKONA010000107.1 GCA_934096785.1 uncultured Bacilli bacterium
TTGAATCCTCTAAATTCAATACCATCATACATTCTTCCAAGTACTCTAGCAGTATCAGCAATACTTTCTTTCTTACCTAATTGACTACCACTTGAATCTAAATATGTAGTATGCATACCTAAATCATAAGCAGCTACTTCAAATGAACATCTTGTTCTTGTACTAGTTTTTTCAAATATTAAAGCAATATTTTTTCCTTTTAAATATTCATGACTTATATGATTATGTTTTTTCTCTTTGAAATCTTTTGCTAAGTCTAATAAATATCTTATTTCTTCTTCTTTAAAATCAAATATTTTTAAGAAGCATTTTTTTCTTAAATCAACCATTCTAATCCTCTCTTTCTAAAGCCATACTCATACAGTGAGGTCCACCTCTACCACGAGATAACTCACTACTTGGTATTTCTATTATTTCTATTCCTGCTTGTCTAAATACTTCATTACTTACATGATTTCTATCATACGCAATAGCTACACCTGGTCTAACTGTTAAAAGATTAGCTCCATCACTCCATTGTTCTCTTTCAGCTGGTATTCTCTTACCTCCACCACATTTAATAAGAGTAACTTTTTCAATATGTAAGTATTTTTCAAGTAATTTATCAAGAGGCATATCAAGTTCAACTATATTTAAGTCTTCACCTTTACCCTTAGATATTTCAAACACTTTAGTTACATGCATAACCTGACTATGAACAGCAAATTTATCAACATCTAGTCTAGTCATAACAGTATCTAAATGCATAAAACTTCTTTCATCTGGAATATCAAACGCTAAAACGTATTTGAATTTATTTCCTTTACTTGAAAATATATTTTTAGCAAGTAAATTTATCGCATCAGGTTCAGTTCTCTCTGAGATACCTATCGCAATTACTTCATCACTCAAGACTTGAATATCTCCTCCTTCAATATGATAAGCATTATATCTATCATAAAATCTTGGAGTATCTTTATAATCTGGATGATACTTAAATATATATTCTGCGAATATTGTTTCTCTTTGGCGAGTAACAGAGTACATTCTATGAATACTCACACCATCACCTATTGAAGCAAACGGATCACGTGGAGCATATAAGTTTGGAAGTGGATCTAGTATCATCTTACCTATATCACGAGTAGCAAAAAATCCACTACTAGGTCTATATCCTTCTAAGTCTTCACTATCTATACCTGTAATACATTTCTTAATAAGTTCACGATTATCTTTAAATTGATTTAAATAATTAAACACTAAATCAAATACTATAGGAGAAGTAACTCCTCCTTCTTTAATAAATTGCTTTAAGAACTTTTCTCTTACTTTAGGATGCGTATCTATTGCTTCAGCAGCTAAATCTACTAAATAAACAACTTCAACACCTAATGCTCTTAAAGCACCAGCAAATACATCATGTTCTTCTTGAGCCTTTTTTAAATATGGTATATCATCAAATAAAAGTCTTTCCAAAGTATTAGGAGTTAAATTTAAAAATTCATCTCCTGGTCTATGTAATAACACTTTCTTCAAAGGTTTTATTTCACTATACACATGTATTCCTGACATAATCTCTCCTTTCATTCTTTATCCTCATAACAATTATATCTTTAAATGAAAAAAAAGTAAATGAATATTACTAATTTCACTTACTTTTCCCAAGAAATTCTCTTACTTTAGGATTCTTACTATTAAGAATATCCTTTTTAGTTCCATATTCAACAATACCCTTATCTTTTAAGAATAACACTTTGTCAGCAAACTTTTGAATTAAATCCATCTCATGACTTACAACAACTACAGTAGTAGTCTTAGATAACTCATCTAATAATTCCAATAAATCATTTACAACACTTGGATCTAATGCACTAGTAGGTTCATCAAAAAGTATTACTTCAGGCTTAGTCGCAAGTGCCCTTGCTATCGCAACTCTTTGCTTCTCCCCTCCACTTAATCTTTTAGGGTAACTATCTATCTTATCAAGAATATGCACTTGATTTAAAAGTTCTCTTACTCTTTTATCAATTTCTTCCTTAGTTCCAAGTTTCAATAATCTAGGAGCAAGACTAACATTTTCACCTACTGTTAAATGAGGAAACAAGTTAAAGTTTTGAAAAACCATACCAACCTTACTCTTTAAGGTGACTTCATCAATATCTTTGATGTTTACTCCATTTAACACTATCTTACCACTACTTACCTTTTCAAGACCATTAATACATCTAATCAAAGTTGTCTTACCACATCCAGAAGGTCCAATTATAAGTAATTTCTCATTATCAAGAATATCAAAACTTATATTTCTAAGAACATATCTTTTATCATATTTCTTACTTACATTATCAATCTTTATCATTCTACATCTAACTTCCTTTCAACACTTTTCATTGCTTTACTAAGAAGTCCAGTTATTAATAAGTATATAAGAGCAATCAATATTAAAGGAAAGAAATAATCATATGTGTTAGATGCGATTATATCAGATGCCTTTGTTAAATCAGTAATTCCAATATAACCAGCTATTGCTGTTTCTTTTACAAGAGTAATAAATTCATTACCCATAGATGCTAAACTATTTTTAACAGCCTGTGGTATTATAATGTATCTTAATGTCTGACCAAAACTAAGTCCTAAAGCAAGTCCACCCTCAATCTGACCATCATCAATACTATCAAATCCACTTCTAAGAATTTCAGAACTATATGCTCCACTATTTATACCAAATGCAAGCATACCAACAATAACAGGATTTAAACTAGATGTTTTAAATATTATATAGTACATTATCATAAGTTGTAATACACTAGGTGTACCTCTTATAATAGATACATAAACTTTACCTATAAAAGTAAGCAATTTAAATTTACCAGTATGTTTATTAGTATATCTAATTATAGATATCAATGAACCAATTATAATTCCAATTACTAAAGCACCTAAAGATATTATTATAGTATTCTTAAGTCCTTCAAGTATTAGTTCATATCTATTATCAAATATAACTGTCTTATAAAAATTATCATATATTTTATTTAAAAACTCATTCATAACTCTTAAGAAGAATGATTAATCACATACTCTTCTATTTTTCCTTCCCTTATTAATCTTTCTAATACTTCATTTATTTTATTTAATAGTTCAGTGTTACCTTTCTTAACTGCAATAGCGTATTTATCAGTAAATAAATCAATACTTAATATAGTAAGTTCACTATTGTTTTTAACTAACTCTTTAGCTGGTAATTCATCCATAATAATGCAATCACTCTTACTTGCCTTAACATCTTCACTAGCTCCTAAAAATTTCTTTTGACGAACTATTTTAGAATTCTTAAACTCCTTACTAGCATAACTATCCGCAACACTTCCAAGTTGTACACTTATGGTTTTACCATCTAAATCACTAACATTTCTAATACCAGTATAGCCCTTTCTAATAACAATTACTTGTTTACTGCTAACATATTCAATAGAAAAATCTACTTCTTTTTTTCTCTCTTCGCTTATACTCATACCAGCAGCAGCAAAGTCAGCTTTACCACTATTAAGTTCATTTATTAATGAATCAAACGCAACGTCCTTAATTTCAAGTTCCTTGCCCATCGCGTTAGCAATTTCTTTTGCAATATCTACATCTACTCCAACAATACCACTACTATCGCGGTACTCATAAGGAGCAAATCCAGCCTCAGTTACCATTACAAGTTTATTATCAGATTTACCACATCCAACTAACAAAAACGATAACAAACAAACCACACCTATTTTAACAATCTTCATCTTTTCACCACCTACAATTATTTCAAAGTAAAGTATCCAGGACTACTAGTTCCTCCATCTATCCTAGCATATGTTTTATCTGTTGGATTAGTATAACTCCATTTTGTACCAGCACCACCTACAATATCATAAAGTCCTAAAAACATTTCATCACTTGATGTAACATTAGTTGTAACAAATTTATCACTAGCATATATTGTTTTTAAAATTTCACAACTAGCAATCATTCCCTCCATACTAGTTACACTACTTGTATCAAAACTACTCAAATCTAATACAGACACTCCTATAAAAGTAAACATATTATTCATGTTAGTAACTTTACTTGTATTAAAACTATCCAACCCATTTATTAGTGTCAAATTACTTTGATAAAACATATTACCCATATTAGTTACATTACTTGTATCAAAACCACTGATATCAACCTTTTTACCTTGATAACCAATAAACATACCGCTCATATTTGTTACTTTACTTGTATCTAATCCTTCTAAATATAAAGTTGTAGTATAAGAACCTTCAAACAAGCCTTCCATATTTGTAACATTACTTGTATTAAATTCACTAGTATCAATCATACTAGCATGACTATAAGCAAACATTCCACTCATACT
>CAKONA010000108.1 GCA_934096785.1 uncultured Bacilli bacterium
AACTTAATAAAAAGTATTACTACTATAAATGTAATCATTGTAAAATTAATTTAAAAGAAGATTCTATTGAAGATTTAATATTATTAGAACTATTAGCACTTGTTTATATAGATGACCTATTTAACGACTATTATACGCCATTTATAAAGTCTAAACTTGATTATGATAGAGTGGATTATAAAAGAGAATTAAAGGAACTAGATAAGCAAAAAGATAGAATTAAAACAGCATACATTAAAGGCATAGTTAAACTAGATGAGTTTGATAATGAATTAAAACAAATAGAATATAAAAGACGAACATTAGGAAAACAAGAGCAAAATAGTAAACAATATGAAAATTTAAACTTTACTGTGGATGATTTATTGCTTATTAAAGATAAACAAGAAATAGATAACTATATTCATCCAGAAAATATAATTAATACTTTCACTCGTTGGAATTTTCTAGAAAAAATAGAAAAACAAAAATTAATTGCTAAATATATTGATGATATAGAAATAGAAAAGTTGGGTACAAAAATAGATATTAAAAAAATAAACTTAAGAAAATCATTTTATTATGACTTAATTGATTATCATAATAATTATGATTCACCACTTGATTTGTTTATTTTTATAGACGATGATAAACTACCTATACCTGTTGCACATAATGGTTTTAGAACAAGAATTGAAGTAGAAAACTATGTTAATAAATTAAAAGAAATGTATGATGTTAATTATTATGAAGTTATACCTAATGAAGATTTCACCAATCTATCTTTTACACCTAAGAACGATATGGAAAAAATAATAAGAATAATACCAATAAAAGACGATGATAAATTTAAAAGTAACAAGATAGAACTCGGAATAATTACTATTAATTTATCAAATATAAAAGGTATTAATGGTACACCTATATATAGAAATGTTTTAAAAACAGTGCCATAGTATTTTATAATAACAACATACAATAAAAAAATCCGTTATTCATAAATTATAATTTCGGATTTTTTCTATTAAATTATCTTATCTTTTTATACCTTGACTCTGTAATTCTTGAATTTCATCATGGTCATATTTTAAATCTCCAGTTTCTTGAATTAATTGTTCACTAAAACTAACTCCATTTTCTATTGCTCTTTGTTCAATTTGTTCGTATTGAGCATTAGTCATTTTTCTAAATGGTATTTGATCACCTTTAGAGCAACTCATATAGTAGTCATATATATAATCTAAATTTTGATTATAACTATCATATTGTTGTTCCGTAATAGTGCCAGAACTTAATAACTCTGATAATTTATCACTATATGCATCTAATTCTTGATCTAACTGTTGCACTGTTTTTGTTGCAATTTTTAGACCATATTCGTCCGCAAAAGTCATACCTTCAGATGTAATTTTACTTCCTAATACATTTTCTAATTCTGATTTTTGTTGCATAGCAGTTTCACCCATAAGTTTTTTAAACATTGGTTCTCTTCTTAATTCAACTAAAGCTCTTTTTTGCTCTGGTGTTAAATTAACAGTAGAAACATAATTAATAAATTGATCCATAGTTTGACCATTGAATCCTAATATAGAATTAAATCTATCACCAAAACTACGATACCAATCTGCATTTTGTTCATGATTTCTTGAATACATAGCATCACTAATTTGTGACAATTCATTTTGAAAAGCATTATTAACTATAAAATATTCGTAAATGATTTTTTTATTTGCTTTTTCCATGGTAATCACTTCCTCTCTTAAATTATATCATGGATTTTAATATTTTTGTTAAATTTAATAAGCAAAGAATTATGTTTACATTTTTATTTACATTCTTTAAAGTTCATTTAGAGAAAATCTTCACTATTAAATTAACTTTTACATATTACTCACACGTTTTAACACCTAATCAAGTTTTATGTTTTTAATATCAATTAGTTTATTTTCAGCATCAAATTCTAATTTAAATGTTTCGCAATAATTAAAACAACTATCAAATATTATTTCATTTTTAAAAGTATATCTTAACTTATCATCAATAATGCTGACATCACACCATTTTTTTAATAAATATGAAATTGCTGTTCCATGACTAACAATAGCTATTCTTTTACTAGGATATTCTTTTAAAATTTTCATAATTACAGAGTACATTCTATCTCTAACTTCTTTTTGATTCTCACCATTATTAAGTTTATAATTTTCATCTAAAAATTGCTTTCTTTCAAAATTATCTGGTAATTCATTCCAAGAATCAATACCGAATTTTCTCTCACCCAAATCACTAATAATATTTATTTCTACATTATTTTTTTCAGACAAATATTTTGCAGTTTGTATAGTTCTAACATAATTTGATGAAAATATAACATCAATACCATCGAATTCCTTTTTATTTAATTTTTCTTTAGCAATTTGTTCTCCCTCAATTGAAAGAGAAGACTTTTCATTTTGCAATTGTAGATTATCTTTATTAAAAGTATTATTAACTTTCATTGGCTTTGAATGTCTAATTAAATATATAGTAGTCATTATTTTATAATTACCTTTCCATCTAAATTGCAAATATAAGCATTTGGTATTAACCGCTTTATTTCTTTTAATTTAGATTGATCTTTTTCATATTCTCTTCCTACTAATATGCCTTCAATTAGGTTAGCTGGTACACCAAATAAAATAGCACTTTCTCGATCAGTAAAAAAATCATCTTTATCTTTTCTATCTATAATAAACTTTTCGTAATAATCTGGATTGATAAATTCTTTAACATTTTCATCACTAATATCATTAGATAAAATATCACCCTTAAGTAATTCTTCTACTGCTTTATTATTACCATTAAATATAATTCCAATTTGTACTTTATCTTGAACTAAACTAGGTAAAAATCTTGCTTCTTTAGTTTGTTCCATATACCACCTAAAGCAAGTATTTGTAGCTATTGTATTCATAATATTTTTCATTTCATCATAAGGAATCACTGAAGTTTTTATTTTTTTCCCGTCTATTTCTTTATATTCAATCGTTCCACCACTATAAAAATTAACATAATCTTTTAATAAATAATCTTCTTTTAAATTCCAAACGCCAACAGAACTTGGATATTTTGACAATCTTCCATCTATAAACCAGCTAGATATTAAACCGTCTTTTAAAATACCTTTCAATCCATCAATGTTTTTATAAGTACCATGTAGTAAAGTGCCTTTTTTTAAATATACATCATCACCAACAGAATATTTGTGCTTTGGATTATCATATTCTTTTGCAATATAATAATTATTTATTTGATCTATCATAATTTTTTTTGAATTATCTTTTAATTTTTCTTGTGCTATTTTTATATAATCATTTTTATTCATTTTTTTCACCACTTTCTTTTATTTTATTAACAATCATTTCAATACACTCCTCATAATGTTATCTAATTCTTTTTTGATAAAAAGTTTATAATTGTGCTTAAATATTTTTTCTGATAAACTTAATTTATTAAATTTGGCAAAATCATTTTTCGAATAATTAAATCTATGATCTATAAGTTCATCAGTTAAAAACTTATCATTTAAATAAATAGCATTTTCTTTTACTAGATTAATATTTTGGGGAATAGAAACATATCCGTCATTAAATAAGTATTTACCATACAATTCAAAATTTCTGTGTTTATATTTTCTCCTCCTTTTATATTCACTATTAATATGGATATACTACTTTTATCTATATACAATTATACCATAATTTCAACTGATTTTATAATAAACTTAAAACATCCAAGATTCATCCAACATTTCCTAGTATATATCCAACAGTTGGAAGTAAGAATGAAACTCGCAACCCCTTTAATTAAAAGGGTTAAATAAAAAGTTTGGATGAATTCTTACATATTTTTAACTCAATTTTGCAAGTGCAAAATAAGAAATGATAGCACTGTAATTCCTTTAATTGTAAAGGATAGATTAAGGTGGTGCTATCAATTCCTTTATCCTGCTTAATAATTATTATCAATTTTTTGCTAAATTTAGTTGTTTTCATGGTATACTTATATTAGTTAGTAGTTTATTACTACCTATAGTTTAGATAATTAGAGGTTGTCCGACTTCAACCTTTATGGCTCCATTTGAATACAACTTACGAACCTATTATGGTGTCGTAAGTTTTTTAATGGCTAAAATCTAACCCACTGTTAGCTTGGAAGACACATATAGATGTTCTCTTTCTAGGAAGGAGAACATTTTTTAATGCTTAATTTTAAAATAATAGAAGCATTAAAACCTAACTCAACTATTATTGATATTATTAAATGCTATAACTATAAAACTAAAAATGGCAAAGTTAAAATTCTTGAGAACACAAATTTAAAGTTTATTGAACCTACTGAATATTTAATATTATCTCC
>CAKONA010000109.1 GCA_934096785.1 uncultured Bacilli bacterium
CATTATTAACTACTGGTTGTTCACTAACATTGTTTGTCATATTTTCGTTTTCCATAATAAAATCCTTTCATTTTTTAATCAGTTTTCTCAGTAATTATCATCGCCATCTTCATTTCTCCACCAATTATATCATCGACACATTCAGGGTCCTTACCTTCAAGCCAAACAACAACAGTATATTTGTCAATTTGACCAGGTTTAATGTTATCTCTATCTTGTTGCATAACTAAATGATTTGACATAAACGATATAGTATTAGGTTCCTCTTTTCCATCTTTAGCCTTCTTAGCATAAAGCTTACGTTCTCCATTAGTATAAAGAGCAACTCTAACAGCCTCATCTACATTCTTTATAACTGATTCAACGACTATCTTAGTCTTATAACTAACTTCTTCATTACCATCGTTTTTTACAAAGAATGTGTATGCGATATAATCATCTTGACTATTATCGCTTTCTTTTGATGTTAATTCATCAAAAGGAATCCAACCTTCCGTAATATTATCCATATACTCTAACCCTTTAACTTTGATTTCAACTGTTTCAGCTGAGAATTCTGAATCAGAAGATAAAAGTATATGTCTTTCAGCCTTAAGATTTTTATCTAGTTTAATTGTAAAATATCCATTACTATTAACAACATAAAGTATTAAGTATAATATTGAAAAGAATAGTAATAGTACAAGTAATGACATCTTAACAATTCTAGTGAACATCTTTCTTCTATATATTTTTTTAGCAGTTACTTTAACAGTATTATCCATGACTCACCTACTTATATATCTTATAAGTCATATTATTATTTTCTTCAACTATTATTGAATTAATAGTTCTTGAAAAATTAACAATACTCTCATAATTAGTAACTTCGCTAGGTTTTAAAAATAGATAGTCAACTAAACCTTTTAATTTAATTGATTTCTGTTCAAGTGTATTCAAATGATACACACCTATCTTAACACCAGAATCTTTAAGTTCCCTTACCTTTGCATCTCTAGATATTATTTCACTATATGGTACTAAAAACACAAAGTGACTCAAAGTTTTATCTTCAATTATACTAAGCATTTTAGTAACATTAGTCCTAAGTCTAAAAAAACCTTTCGGAAGTCTTATAAAATACAATGTATTATGTTTACCAGAAAATACTTCTTTTATAACTTCAAAGCTTACATTTTCAGCTTCTATATACTTAAAATCTATCGCAAAATTATATTTTATAAATGCATCATATACATGACTCCCATCTATACCACTAAATACTTCATTATCAAAGTGTATTCTTGATATTTTATAGTCTACTCCATCAAGTGAACCAACTATATCATAATATACTTTTAATGGAGACTTACTAAGTTCTTTAAAACATTTTTTATTTTGATTTACTTCCTTAGTAATATTCTTAATTATTTTGATATAATTTTTATTAAATAATTCCTTTACTTCATCATCAAATATTGACTTATTCTTAACTTCAAATATTTTAATTATATCTTCATAATCAATACTTTTCTCAGTTAATGAATTTGAATATTCTTCTAATGCTATATTTAGAAGTATTAATTTAGCTACTAGATAATACCAATTAAATAGCTTTTCATTATCAATTAAGTCTAAGTAATCTACTACATTCTCAAAAATAAGTAAAAGCATTCTCTTTGGTACAATACTATCTACATCATATTTTAGAAATATATCTGTATATTCTTCTAGAGCCTTATCAATGTTTCTATGTCCAAAAAAGAAGTCTTGATAGAACTTATCTATTACTATTTCAAATTCTTCCATCTCTTTTGGATACGGAACTACCTCATCACGAATAAGTATATCTACGTTTTTTAGAATGCATTTAGCTTTTTGTTTTAGAAAAACATCTGCTATGCACCTCATTATATCCTCCTTACCATATACATTATACAATTTAATTATATACTAGTTTTTTTAAAAACACAATACTTTCTATTTAAAAAGAAGGACTAACCTTCTATATATTATAAAGTTCTTGTTGGAACTTTAGATAACATCATTTTAAATGTTCTAACACTATCAACATTTCTAAGAGTTCTATCAACCATCATTAAGTATTTTTTCTTTCTTTCAACATTCAATTTTCCAAGTTTAGTAATACCATTTTTAGCCATATAATTCATAATACTACGAATCTCTTCAAATGTACAACTAACTGCATTATAAGAGTAATAAGTAGTACCACCAAATCCTAAATCTTTAGAAAATAGTATTATATTTGTATCTCTCTTAACCCTACCATCTTCAATCTTAATAGGAGTAAAAGCCTCTATATAAGATAATTCATCATACATACCCATCACCCTTTCTTAGCTAATTATTCTTTAATGTAAAGTATCCAGGAGAGTCTGTTCCTCCATCTATACGTGCACGGTTTTTATCATTAGGACTATTATCATAATATTTAGTTCCAGCACCGCCTTGTAATTTATAATTATACAAAAACATCCATCCATCATTAGTGACATTATCTACATTAAATTTATCACTCGCATATATAGTTTGTAAATTAGAACTTTTATAAAACATACGAAACATATTAGTAACTTTACTAGTATCAAAACTGCTTAAATCAATGATTACCGCTTTTGCTTCACTAAACATTTCTCGCATAGTGGTAACATTTAAAGTATTAAAGCTATTTAGATTTAATATAGATACGTTGCTTGATCGAAACATACCATTCATATTAGTTACATTGCTTGTATCAAGTTTATCAAGTCCTCTTATTTCAGTAGCTAAACTACTATCAAACATTTTTTCCATGTCAGTTACATTACTTGTATCAAAACTAGTTAAATCTAAAGATATAGCATTACTAAATCCAAACATACCATACATATTTGTGACGTTACTTGTATTAAATTTTTCTAATCCTTTTATTTCAGTAGCTTTACAACCATAAAAACATATAACTCATATCAGTTACTTTGCTTGTATCAAAATTACTTAAATTCAAATTTAACATCTTTGCTCCATCAAACATGCTTCCCATATCTATTACATTACTTGTATTGAAACTAGTTAAATCAAGAGAAGTAGCACTGCAATATTGAAACATACTGTTCATGTTTGTAACTTTACTTGTATCAAAACTACTTAAATTTAACATCTTTAAATTGGAGGTATTATAGAACATATCATTCATTGTAGTTACATTACTTGTATCAAAATTTTCTAATCCTTTTATTTCAGTAACCACACTAGATTGAAACATTCTTTCCATATCGGTTACTTTACTTGTATTAAAACTGCTGACATCAAGAACTATAGCCTTAGAATTTGCAAACATTTCATACATATCGGTTACTTTGCTTGTATCAAAACCGCTTAAATCTAAATATTCACTCTTATTTTCTCTAAACAAACGAGTCATATTAGTAACTTTACTAGTATTAAGATGACTAACATCTAATTTAATAGCATCAGAATTTATAAACATCCTATCCATATTTGTTACATTGCCTGTATCAAAACTTGTAATATCAATGATTCTAGCTTTAGTATCGCCAAACATATTTTCAGTACTTGTTATCTTGCTAGTATCAAAACTGCTTAAATCCAAAGAGGTAATAACACTGTGATTAAACATTCCAATCATATCAGTAACATTGTTAGTATCAAAATTGCTTAAACCAATTGTTTTAACTCCATCTCCTTGAAAATCATATCTCCTAGCAAACATATATCTCATGGTAGCTACTTTACTTGTATCAAAATTTTCAAGTCCTATTATTTCAGTAGCAATACAATTATAAAACATATAGCTCATATCAGTTATATACTTGGTATTAAAATTAGATACATCTATAGATGAAGTACTAGTTCCACTAAACATGCTACTCAATGAAGTAATTGGTTTATTATTTATATAAGTGCAGGGTGCTTCAGTTACAGCGGTAGTACTTGTTTCATCAGTTAATGAAACATTCCAATTTTGATAATTAGATAAATATTTATAAGTATAAACTCCTTTTTCAAAAGAAGTATTACTAGTTAAATTTCCATCATATGTACAATATATCTCTTTAGGTTCTTCGTATGGTTCAATGCCTATTTTACCTGTAAATGATTTATTTAAGTTATCATCTTGAGGATAAGTTTTATTATCAAATTGTACTGTTACTGTATATTCATGAGTAATACCTGCATCTATTGATATATTCTTTTTTATGTTACCATCAGTTACAGTATCACTTATTGGTACTGCTCTATAGATTCTGTCACACGTACCACTTTCTTCTTGTGTATCTGTTCCATAATTCTTATAACTCTTACATTCCATAATAACATGAAGTTCAAAGAAGTCTATTGT
>CAKONA010000110.1 GCA_934096785.1 uncultured Bacilli bacterium
CATCCAACAACATGAAATCACCATCATGTAAGAAAGCTCTTGCCAAACCAAGACGTTGTCTTTCACCACCTGATAACATATTAGCATATCTATTTCTAAATCTATACATACCAACTTTATCAAGAACATAGTTTACTCTTTTAGTTATCTCATTCTTATCATTAATTCCATTTATTTTAAGTACTAAAGCAACATTATCAAACACAGTCATATTATTAACTAAACAATAGTCTTGAAAAATATAACCTATATTTAAATTTCTAATTTTATCAACCTTAGAAACACTTCTTTTAGATAATCTCTCATTATTAATATAGATATTACCACTATTAATTTTATCAAGACCACCTATCGCATTTAAAAGTGTAGTCTTACCACAACCAGAAGGTCCAAGTAAAGCAACCAATCCTTTATCTTCTAATGTAAGAGATGTATTATTAATAACATGAATTTGATTCCTTCTATGTTTGTTAAAATACTTATTAACATTTTCTAACTTTATCATACTACACCTCTTCCCTATATGTATTCATAACTGAATCTTTAAATAACTTTCTTGAATACCTTATTGACACCAACAATGACATAAAGATTAATATCATATATAGAATAAAATAATTACTAAATGTCATATAAGAATATAATTCTTTAAATAATGAACCATCTAGTGAAATGTCATTAAATATTTTTATGAATAATACAAATATTACATAAGCAACATTAGAAAGTGTTAACAACTCAATATTTAAAAGTGACTTAGTACATTTAAGCGAAGAACCTAATATTCTAAGTGTTGAATAATATATATTTCTTGATTTAAATATTAATTTTATTATGAAATATGATATAAAGAATAATGTAACGAATAATATAACTAATACTATCATTTTAATAATTCTAAGAGCAGGTAAACTATCTTTTGAGAAGTTAAACAACACATCCGGAATGTATAATGTAGTATAACCTAAATCATCTATTGATTTTATTGTTTCTCTTACATTTTTAGTATCTTTAACAAACACACTACTTTGATAATAACCATTATTATATAAGCTATCATAGTCTTCAGTACTTATGAATAAAGCATTATTATATTTATCATATTTATATCCAGTAAGTTTTTCAATTGTTTTAGAATCATAACTATCAACAACATTAAATTCTTTATCATAATTAAAATATAAGTTATCAACATTCACACTTATTTTATAGTTTTTACAGTTATAGTCTTTACATTGGTATTGATAAGTATCAGGAATAATTATATTACCACTTTTTACCTTATCGCTTGGAAGTATCTCATCAGTTATATTGCCCGGATATGAAGTATTTCTAATATCTCCTAATTTATAAGTTACATTATTGTATCCTTTGTTTATACTTTCAGTTAGTTTATTTAATAAGTTATCAGTTACATAAAATTCAGTCGCAGAATAACCATATTCGCTTTCACTTTGAACAAAACCAACTATCTTAATTTTAATTTCATCTCCATCATCAAGACTCATTGAAAATGATTGACTCATTATTCTATTTCTTTCATTTTCTTCGGTTAAATAATAGTCATCTCTATAAAGAGCTAAAACAACTTCATAATCATTAGATGGCATTTTACCAAATAATACATTGTCTATATTACTTATATTGGAAATTGTTCCATAGAAGCTTAGAAGTTCATCATTTGAAACAGTAACTTTTTTTATCAAGTAATATATCATTTTTAACAATAGAATCTATATTAGTAAGATTATTTATTTTATTATAATCATCTTCAGTTATATTACTCTTATCTTTCTTTTTTATTATTATTCTCTTATCACTTGTATTGTTAAAAAAAGTATTAACTCCCTCAGATGCAAACTCATCTTGATACTTTTCAAATGTTGTATAAGCACCAAATATTGCCATAACTATAAAGAAATAAACAGCAGTTACTAAGAAAAATTTGGAAGGTATGTTAAATGCATTTCTAATACCTAAACGTAGTTTGTTATACCACTTTATATCACTAAACTTATTTTCATTAACTGTTTCTACAATTTGATATTCTTTAATTTTCTTATCTTCTAGAACTCTTCCATCATTCATAGTTATTTTTCTAGTAACATATTGCTCAACTTGATCATAATTATGTGTTACTATAATAACAAGCTTATCTTTTGATATATCATGAAGCAATTTTAAAACACTAGCACTTGATTCTTTATCTAAATTACCTGTTGGTTCATCAGCTAAAATAATAGGTGTATTCATAGCCAAAGCACGAGCAATCGCAACTCTTTGTTTTTGACCACCTGATAGTTTAGAAACTTTGGTATTTTTGTATTTTGCTAAACCTACTTGATTTATTAATGATAAAATTTTTTCATTTATATCTTTCTTATCTTTACCATTTAATAAAAGAACTAATTCAATATTTTGATAAACAGTGTAACTATTAACAAGATTAAAATTTTGAAATATATTACCAACATATTTTCTTCTATATATTTCATAATCTTTCTCTGTATAATGGCTTGTTTCTTTACCATTAATATACATTTCTCCTTCTTCATAAGAATCAAGTCCACTTATGACATTTAATAATGTACTTTTCCCACTACCACTTTCCCCAGTAATTGCTACAAATTCACCTAAATTGAATTTTAAAGAAACACGAGAAAATCCAGTTGTTACCATATTGTTACTTGAATAATATTTAGAAACATTTCCTAGTTCTAACATTTCAACACTTCCTTTATTTAAATATACTGTGTATAATAATTAAAATCTCATAAAAAAATAAAAATAAATTTAAAACATAACTTATCCTGTTTACTTATTTATTCTATAATACTAGTATATCATGTCTAAAAAGATAAATATAGCATATATATTTAAAAATAAAAAGATTTTTTAAATAATAAATATATGAATTAAAAAAGCACCGAAATATTCGGTGCTATAACTTATAATTAATTTTTCTCTCCACTTCCAGTTAATGTAACAGTAAATGTTTTTTCACTACCATTTCTAGAAACAGTAATTTTAATTTTATCTCCAATATTATATTTATAAAGTTGATATCTAAAGTAAGAAGTATTTGTTATTTCAGTATCATTTATTTTAAGAATTTTATCTCCTTTTTTAATACCAGCCTTATCAGCTGCTCCGTTTTCTTCAACTGATTCAACATATACACCAGACTCATTATTAAAGTAGTTATTACTATCATAAATACTTACTCCTAAATAAGGTCTGCTTATTTTCTTTCCGCTTATAATTGATTCAGCGTTTTTAACAGCATCTTCAATAGGAATAGCAAATCCCATACCTTCTATTTGAGAACTAGCAAGTTTCATATTAGTAATTCCAATTACTTCACCATTTGAATTGCATAATGGACCGCCACTATTACCAGAGTTAATTGCAGTATCAGTTTGAAGAACACTCATAACATAATTGTCAACTTGAACCATTCTATTTTTTCCACTTAATATACCACGAGTAACACTCCATGAATAAACACTTGAATCAACTGGAGTTCCAACAGCAAATGTAGTATCACCAATTCTTAAATCTTCACTACTTCCAATTTGAGCAGTCGTAAGTATTTTAGATTTATCAACAGCTAACACAGCAATATCAGAGTATTCATCATAACCAACGACATTAACTTTTTCTTCTTTATTATTTGTAAAAATAACTGATACTTCACTTCCTCCATTAATTACATGATAATTAGTTAAAATATAACCATATTTATCATCAGTCTTAAATACAAAACCACTACCTGTAGAATATAATTGTCCACGAACATAATTTTTTACAGTTACTACTGAATCATAAACTTTCTCAACAGCATCAGCAATTCCAGTATCAGTAACAGTAACATCCTTAATAGTCTTAGTAGTTTCAACAACCAAATTTTTTAAATAAAACTCATAAAATAAGCCAAAAAGACATAAACAAACACAAAATGTAATAATAGAATATGTAATCCCTTTATTATCAAATATAGTCTTTTTTTCAATAATCGGAGTATCAACAGCCTCCTCATTATAATTAGAATTATTCTCAGTTACATTATTAGAATTAGTAGAATATTTCTTATTATAATGTTTCTTTGATTTTAAATTATTTTTTTTAACTTCATCCTTTTCCATATTTATTCACCTCAATATAAATGATATTACTCAATTGTTAACGATTTGTGAAATTTTAATAAAAAAATTAAAAAATTATTAAAATTATTAAAATTATTATTATTAAAAAAACTCGAATAAATCGAGTAACAAACATATGGGGCGCAATGTGGGAATC
>CAKONA010000111.1 GCA_934096785.1 uncultured Bacilli bacterium
AATTTATTTGATGGTGTTTCATTTTTTAGTTTAATTATTCTTAATATATCTTTTAAGATTATGTATAATGCAGGAAGGAGAATTACGAGTAACCAACCAAGTTTACTAGCCATAAAAAATTGTACTCTACCCAGTTGAGGTATTCTAAGTGCTACTTTACCTACGATTTTATCAAATTCTACATCTGCGCCATCATCTACTAGATTGTAATCACCTTTTGTTAAATATTTATATTTTCCATTTACATCTTTGTTAATAGCGATAACTCTGTGGGTTATGGTACCATTTCTAACACCAGGAATACTTGAATAAAATGTTATTACATCATTTATTTTAATATCTTCAGGTTTATCAACTTTTACATCTACTACTACATCATAAACGTTAATATTTGGGGTCATACTCGGGGTTATTATTGTGTATAATGAAAATTTTGGTTCATGTCCACTACCTTTAGCTACATATACTTTAACTGCTATAAAGTAATAAATCAAAAATGCAGCACAAATTAAAAGCAAAACAAAAACAGTCCAACTGACGATGGTTGAAATAAACTTGAATATTTCTGTTAGACTAGTCTTTTTTTTGACCTTACTATCCATACCACACTTCCCTATATCTATTCTTTTTTATTATAACCAAATATTCGACAAATAGCAATATTCTATCAAAGTTTTTTTGTCAAAATTAGACAATTTCAAAGGAAACAGTTAAAATAAAACAAACTTCAGTAATTACTTGTTTTATATTTTAACTAAAAATAGAAGTTACCATAGTTTAATTTGAGTTTTATCATAGAAATTATAATTTCATATAATTATAACATAACCAAATGATTTGTTATGTGTAAATATGATTATAAAAAAGTTAAATGTAAATTTTGTAGTTAAAACGAAATACATTGCAATATTTATGTACTTTTTTACTATCGTTATATTATTGATAAAAAACTAATGATAAATGGCGTTTATAAATTTTACATCCAAAAGTAGAGAGTACCAAGCAATATTTAAAAGTTAATTTATTATTTGAAAAGATGGTCATTTTTAACATGGAGATTTTGCATTATGAACTAAAATGTTTTTATCAGAAACAAAATATGTGTGATTTTTTTGAACTTCAAAATTGTATACTGTGTTTATTTCTGTTTTATTTTCTATTTTATTTATGTTAATTAGTTCTTTTTTATTATTAAACAATTTATCTGTTAATAGTAAATCTTTTGCTTCTATCCAGTCAAATTTGTTGTTTCTAAAAATGTAAAATCTATGATGCGGAGTAACTTTAATTATTTCACTATCTAAATGTAAGTTATATATTTGTGTATCTTCGTGGATAAAGGTTTGTAAAACACTTTTTAATTCTATTTTTTGTGTAATTTCGTTGAAAGAATATACAACATCATTTACTTTTATTTTTTCTATATTTTTATATCCGTTTTTAGTTAGAATTTTTGTCTCAGCTGGAAAACATGTGTAAGTGTATTGGAAACTAAAATTATCGGATTTTGTACCATTTGAATCAACTATATAGATTTGATAATCTGTATACTTACAAACGTACCAACCTCCAAATTCAGCGGATAAGAGCCCATTATTTATTGTAAATCTTCCTTGTTCAATTTCTCCGTCAGCATATATTACATAAATGTTTGATATAGTAACTTCACTTTCATATGTAATATCAAAACTAAAACCACTACTATTTCCATTATCTCCATATATATTTGAAATTCCAATTATTTTAGGTTTTGGCTTAGCTATATCAAAATAAATGTAGCATTTATCTGATGTATTTCCAGTCATAACTACACTTTTATTTGTATCATCCCAGGATAATTCTCCACCATTTTCACATTTTGATAATATTGAATTAAATTTGTATCCATCAGTTGGCCATTTTGAAGCTGATGATTGTTCATATTCTCCATCATCATTTTCTATATAAAATGATAATAAATTTTCTTGCTTTCTAACTATTGGTAACTCATTTTGGCTTTCATCTTTGTTATTTGAAATTTCTGCAATAGTTATTGTACACGCTATAAATATTGTTGTCACGATTGCGAATTTTTTCTTCATAAAGCTTCCTCTTTTCTATGTTTACAAATATATAATAACATAAATACAATTAAAATGCTAGTTTAAAACTAGCATTATTGTTAAAATTATTGTTTTACAATATTTGTAGGTGATAATCTTATGGAAAACATTGACGAATTTTATAAGACAATAGGTCAAAATATAAAAAAAGTTAGAATGAGAGCTCATGAAACTCAAGAACAATTTGCAGAAAAACTTGATATGAGTCGTGGTTTTATTTCACAACTTGAAAGTCCTAACCTTAATGTTGGTGTTTCTCTAGATACTTTATTTATAATTAGTCAGAAGTACGATGTGGATATAAGAACCTTTTTTGATAAAAATGAATAAAATATTGTATAAATATTGTTTATTTACAAAGTTTTAATTAGATTTATCTTTACAAATGGACAAATTTATATTAAAATTAACTTACATGGAACCGTAGCCAAGTGGCTAAGGCGTAGGTCTGCAACACCTTGATCACCAGTTCGAATCTGGTCGGTTCCTCCAATTTAAAATTAAATCCCTATATTTGGGCTTTTTTTGTTTGTTTAGGTACATTTTAGGTACAAAAAAAAGATAATATTTTACTATTACCTTTTATGATTATTTTTCTCTTTCCACTATATCTGTAGAATTTACATCGCAGATATCATTATTTTTATTATAGCCTTTACCAATATAAATGTCTTTAGACATTTTATTATTATCTAACATTTTATTACATACAATTATTGTTAATTCATCACTTTTGTATATTTTAGTTCCTCCATCTTTTAATGTTGTGCTTTTTGTTTCCTTATCTAACTTACTTGTAAAAGTATCTAAAGAATTTTGGACTAGATATTCACTTAAGGAAATTTTTTCGTTTTCTTTAGTAAGATTAATATCTTCATAACAGGCTAGATAAATGGTTCTTTCATCACCGATATAGTATGGAGTTTCATTACTGCATTCAGTGCTTCCTACCGGAGATATTTCGTATCCATCTACTAGCAGTTTTTCACTTTCTTTTTGACATCCACTTAAACACAAAATAAGTAATGTTAGTAATATTGTTTTTTTCATTTAATCACCTTTTCCTATCTAATATAAGTATATCATATTCTTATTATTAGTCAATATTATACTTATTTTAACTTAATTGAATAACTTCTATTTCTAATAGTAACTAATAAACTCACATGTTCTGCTTGTGCTGCAACGCCATCCGTTTCAAGAACTAATTTATCTTTTAACCTAGTTGGATTTGCATATCTTGCACTTAATTTTTGTTTAACACCATCAATTTCATATTCTATTTCTAAAAAGCTACTTGCAAATGAACCTATACCATTAATGTTAGAATGAGATGATGCATCACTATCTAACGATAATTCATAATCAAGCACTATTAAAATTAATTTGTTTTGATATGAAACATCTGAAACTACAACATCTGTATATGTTCTACATGTATTTTGATAACAACTTTGATAATTATATTCATATCTATTTGTAAATATTGGATTATTTACTTTGAATGTTGTATTTTTTAATAATGTTCCTGATAATGATACCGATTCATTAAGATTAGCACTTCTAACTATTTCAGTATTTTCATATAAAGTTGGCTTAAGTTTAATCGTAATTGTTTTAGCTAAAAATTCTTTACTCTTTAATGATACACCTTGATATAATGTAATCTTAAAGTTTTTATTTTTGTATTTTTTATCTATTTCATATGCCATTATATATGTTTTAGATTCTTTAGCATATATTACATCATTCATGTATGGATCTCCATAATCTAAAAATGAATTTCCCATGTTTAGAGCTGGGTATTTGTATTCAGTTCCATGGTAAAGTTTAAAGTTACTATAATCTATTCTTTTTTCACTTGTTGATGTGTTTTTTACTTCAAAACGTATAACAACATAATATTTGTCATTATCAATAATATTTCCTTTTAGATCTAAATTGGTAATCATGCTATCTTTTATATTATAACTTAAACCATCTAATGCAAATGTTTTATTTTCTTTGTATGTATATTTTATTTTTTCAGTATTTTTATAAATTAGAAATCCTAATATTAGAACTAATGCTGCTCCGATTATATATATAACTTTTTTATTTTCTAAATAATAATATTTTAACTCTCTGATAAATCTTCTTATTGTTCTTT
>CAKONA010000112.1 GCA_934096785.1 uncultured Bacilli bacterium
TGTGGGAACTCTACTCCTGAAAGTTCTTTATATATTTCTTTAAATTTCATTGCGATTTCATACATATCATCTTCGTTTAGATCTGTATCGTATTCTGCACCTTTTTCTTCTTTGATTTTGTCAAGGATTCTTTCAAATGAGTTCTTGCTGTATCCTTTAACAACATCTGCGAACATCATTATAAATCTTCTATATGAGTCATAAACAAATCTCTTATTTTTAGTTGTTTCTGCAAATGACTTACATACTTCATCGTTAAGACCTAGGTTAAGTACTGTATCCATCATACCAGGCATACTTGCTCTAGCACCACTACGAACTGATACTAGTAATGGATTTTCAAGGTCTCCCATTTTCTTTCCAGTTAGTTTTTCTAACTCTTCTAATTTCTCATAGATTTCGTCTATGATTTCTTTACTGATTTTTTTGCCTGCATCATAGTAAGCAGTACAAGCTTCAGTAGTTACTGTAAATCCTCTTGGAACAGGTAAACCGATACTAGTCATTTCCGCTAGGTTAGCACCCTTACCACCAAGTAGATTTCTCATGTCTTTGTTTCCTTCACTAAACATGTAAACATACTTCATATTTATTTTCTCCCTCCTGTCATTTAAGACATATGCAACATATGTTACCGACTAATTTATTATATCATAACAACTGAATGACAAGAAGAGATTTCTAAAATTTTTACAAAAAAATCACTAATTAATAGTGACTATTCATCTAAGGAAGTTATTCCTAATACTTTTTCAAGATAACATTTTCCGCAAAGTGACTCATATTCCACATGGTTTTCTCCATCTATTGCGACTTGTTCTCCGTTTGATGTGAATTTACCATCTACGATTCTGGCGTTAAATTTTGCTCTTTTACCGCATCTACATATTGTTATTAATTCTTCCATTACATCTGATACTTCGAATAATCTAAGGCTTCCAGGGAATGCCATTGTTTTGAAGTCACTTCTAAGGCCATAACATATAACTGGTATGTCTTTTAGTTTGGTGAACATAAATAAGTCATCTACTTGGTCACGTGTTAGAAATTGTGCTTCATCTACTAGAACGCATACTATATCAAGTGGTAGTGTACACAAGTAATTAGTTAGTTTTTCATCTTTTTTGACAAGATGGTCTACTTTTCTTTTAAGACCTATTCTTGTTACTATTTTGTCATTACCTTTAGTATCAATTCCTGGTTTTAATATTACTACTTTCATTCCTCTTTCTTCATAGTTATGTGCTACTTGTAATAATAATGTTGTTTTACCACTATTCATAGCTCCATATCTAAAATATAATTTACTCATCTTTATCCCTCCTTGGAAAGCATTCATAATATACTTTTTTTAAGTGTTCATTTGTTACATGGGTATAAATTTCTGTTGCTTTTAGGGAACTGTGTCCTAGTAACTCTTGAACTACTTTTATATCACAGCCATTATTTAACATGTCTGTTGCGAATGTATGTCTTAATACATGTGGTGTTACATGCGTTTTTACTGATAGTTTTGACATGATGTTATCTATTATATATCTTACTCCCCTATCTGTAAGTTGTCCTCCTCTAGAGTTTACAAATAGGTAGTTATGATTTTTTCTTTCATGTGTTTTTAAATATTCTTTTAGTACTTCTTCTGCATATTCTCCATAATATACTACTCTTTCTTTATATCCTTTTCCTAAAACTGTTATTCTTCTGTTATTAAAGTCTATATCACTTACTTTAATATTAACAAGTTCACTTACTCTAAGTCCTGTAGCGTAAAGCATTTCAATAATTAGTCTATCTCTTACTCCATCTTTGTCTTTAGATGACTCTTCTATTATTTCAAGTAAGTCGTTATAGTATATAAATTTAGGAAGTTTCTTTTCCATTTTAGGATAAGCTACTTTAGTAAGTGGATAATCTTTCTTGTCTATGTAACCATCTTTATATAAGAATTTATAGAATGACTTTAGTGAACTTATTTTTCTTCTTACTGTTGATGGCTTTTCTTTTTTAAGATTAAGATAGTCTAAGTAATCTTTTATGTCTTCGAATTTAACTTTGGTTAAATCTTTTTTAACAAACACAGTAAAGTAGTATAAGTCATTTATATATGATGTGTATGTATGGGGTGAATAATTCTTTTGACTTATATAATTTATAAAGTCATTAATTGGTTTAATTTTTAGAAATACTTCTTTATCCATGTCTTAATTATAGTACATTTTTTGAAAAATAAGAAGTAATTATGTATAGTTAATGCAAACTAAAGGAACTAAAGTTAGTCCCTAATCTATATAAACACCACTGGTGGCTTCATTATATTTTATGGATTATATGTAATTTGTTGCATGTTTTTTTAAAAGTTTTAAGGAAGTAAATGTTTTTATGATAATACTAAAATATCTAGTATCTATTATATATTATGTTACATAGATATTTATTTGTAATTAAAGTATCTATTTAAGACCTGATTCATCATATTTAATTAGTTTGTATCTTTCTTTTAAATCTTTTGTTTTAGGATTTATTTTAATTCCTGTTATATGAGATATCTTTTTAATTTGTTCTTTTAATTTATTATTCTTTTTCATGTGACTCCTTTCTAGGATATTCTAATTTGGAAGACATTGTCTTCCAAATTTATAAGTAAGATGATTTATGATACTTTTTCAAAATTGACGGCACTGCCGTCAATTTTCATATAAAGATTTATTTGTTTGAATTTATAACCTTTTTTAGCTGAAAGCATAGTTGTTGAGATTGCGACAACGCGTTGTCGCAATTCCAATTATATATATTTTATTTTTTTGTTTTAGAGTGTAAAATTTGCTTTTTCCAAAATTGACGGCACTGCCGTCAATTTTCACGTCTCGTCTTTTTTTGCTTTTAGCAAGGTCAAAATTGCCTATAATAACTCATATTTTCTAGCTATTATTCTGTTATCTGAGCAATATTTAATAACATATTCGTTATCTTGCTTGCAAATAATTATTCCTACTGTATCATTTTCTTCAATAGTTTTTATATTTTTATCAATATAATTCATATATGTCATAATTTGTCCTGTATTCTCTTTTCTTAATTCAGTAACTTTTAGTTCAACAACTACATAACATTTATATTTTATATTATACAAAAGTAAATCTATATAATTATATCTGTCTTCTAATTTTATTTTATATTCATTACCTACATACGTAAATCCATTTCCCAATTGTCTTAAAAAATCATCAATATTGTTTAATATAGTTTCTTTTAAGATGTACTCTGTTATTTTGTCTTTCAAATAGTTAGATTTTATTATCACAGGATTCGGAATTAAGTCATTCACTTTTAATTCTTTTAATTCTATTAGCTTTGTTTTTGTTTCATTACTTAATCGGTTATAAGTATTATGTTTTATCATACTTCGGAGTTGTCTTTGACTTAAGTTTTTATAATTACACTCATTTAAATAATATTTTATTTCATTTATATCTTTAAGTGATAATACTTCACAATAATGCGACCAACATAATTTATTGCTCATTACAAAATTTTCCTCATTACTAAAAAGTTCATAAAATTTTCTCATTCTATACAATGATCTATAATTATATTTTTTTCCAATATCAACAATTAGTTTTTCCGAATATTGTTTAATAATATTTTTACCGTACTCTTTACCTGCTTCATACAATAATTTACCTGCTTCAAAATATGTTTTAACTTTGTTTTTATCTTTTAAATAATCTTTTGTTTTATCATATATTTCACTTTTTATTAGTTTTTCTTTTATTTCATCATAGTAATTCATGGTATACCTCCTTTCTAATATATTTTAATTTCAAAGTTGATTAATAATATTTTTTAAAATTGACGGCAGTGCCGTCAATTTTCATAATATCATTTATTTTTGCTCTTAATGTCGTACTTACAATAATAATTATAGTGTTATTTAGATTGCGACGACGCGTTGTCATAATCTAAAATATATTTTTTTCTTTGCTATTTAGGACTATTCTAATTTGGAAGACAATGTCTTCCAAATTCATAGCAAGATGATTAATGATGTTTTTTCAAAATTGACGGCACTGCCGTCAATTTTCATAATATCATTTATTTTATTTCTTAATTGTCCAACATCTAAATTATAGTCTTCACATT
>CAKONA010000113.1 GCA_934096785.1 uncultured Bacilli bacterium
CCAAGAGCCGCTACAAACAAACGAATGATTTTAACTTTATAATATAGTTTCATACGACTAGCAGCAAAATTTCTAAAAGTATCACATAATTCTTCAAGAGTAAATGTATTACCAAAATTCTCAGGTGTCTTTCCTTCATATTCTTCATCTATTTGAGTTAACTTAAAGAAACGACTTCCATTCGCAGCTTCAGGAATAGCATTCACTGTTTCTTCACTACCTTCACCATCAGTAGTTTCACCTTCACTACTACCACTAACTTCCTTAGGCATATCTACATTAATTGAACTCTCATGTGGTTTAAGACCAATCTGTGAAACCTTCAAAGCATATAACTCTTCCTTCTCTTGATTTAGTCTTATAACATCCCTATCAAGTTTAGCAACCTCTTCAAGTAAACTTTCTTGTTCAACCAAAGTCTTCTTAAACTTAAATATCTTCTTTATTAACAAGAAAACAAGAAACACAATACCAGCTAGAAAAGCCACAATAAGTAACACAGCAATCCCAACTAATATCCATTGACCAACTGAAAACTCTCCAGAATACTCTTTCAATATTTTTAAATATGCTTTAAAGTTAAACATCTTAACGATACCCTTAAAAATACCCATAAATATATTAATTATTCCAGAAAAGAATTGTTCAAATAAATCATACAAAAATCTTACATAAGTTGACAATTCTTTCACCTCTATCCTTAATTCTATACTCAGTTTAATTTTATCATATTTACACCACTAATTACAAGACATTAGCGCCCTTTATCAAATAAAAAAGTCATGTATTTCTACATAACTAATTCTTTATTGTTTAACAGAAAATTTTAAAGTATCAGGCAATCCATTTACTCGTACCCAATTAAACGTTATTTTATCCAAATAAGTTTGATTTTTAACATAACCAATTGTTGCCTTAGTTCCATAAAACATATCAGATGTTGATACATCTGTAATAAAATCAAAACTACTTAAATCAAGTATCGATACGTTTGTATTTTTAAACATTTCTCTCATATTAGTTACTTTACTTGTATCAAAACTTAAAAGATTTAAACTAGTAACTTTTGTATCCGAAAACATTTTATTCATATCAGTTACATTACTAGTATTGAAATTACTAACATCAATTTCATTAGCTTCAGCGCTCCAAAACATCCAACCCATATTCGTTACTTTACTTGTGTTAAATTTATCAAGACCGATTATTTCGTTAGTTTTGGAATAATAAAACATACAGTCCATATCTATTACATTGCTTGTATCAAAACTGCTTACATCTAATTTTAAAGCTAAACTATAACCAAACATACTTCCCATATCTGTTACTTTGCTTGTATTAAATTTATTCAATCCTTTAATTTCTTCAATTGCATTACTCATAAACATACTATCCATATTAGTTACATTACTCGTATTAAAATTACTAACATCAACTTTTGGCAATCTTGTATTAGAGAACATTGAATACATATAAATTACGTTACTTGTATTAACACCACTCAAGTCGATTGATTTTAAATTATAAGTACCCATAAACATACTACTCATATCTGTAACATTAGATGTATCAATCATTTCAAATCCCTTTATATTTTCAACAGCACTATCAACAAACATAGCGTGCATATTCTTAACATTGCTTGTATCAGCCATACTTAAGTCAATTGTTTTAGCTTGACTATTGTAAAACATATAAGACATTGAAACAACAGGTTTATTATTTATATAAGTACATGGAGCATCTGTTATCGCATCAGTGTTTTCTTCATCTTTTACATGTACTCCCCAGCCATCAGCAGTCATATTTGCCCAATCATATATAATTACGCTACCCATAGGACTTGCTTTATAATTCATATTATTCGAACTAACTTCAGAATCATCCATTTCACTAGAACTCAAATATTGCTGCATATATCTATAAGTATAAGAACCATTTGTAAACTCAGCTCCTTGAGTTAAATTTCCATCATATGTACAATAAACTGGAGTTATTTCTCTATATTCATTAACACCTAAAGTACCGGTAAAATTCTTTCCTTGATTGTAGTTTTGATCTGAGTTAGTCTCTTTAAAAGTTATAGTAACAACATATTTATGAGTTTGTTTACTTTCAATACTAGTATTCTTTATTATGATATTTTTACCTATTGGTGTTTCATTTAGTCCTTCACATTGTTCTCCTGTGCCAACTATCTCACAGGTAACACTCATTACCATCTCATCATTAATAATCTCATTATATAATTCTTGCCATACAAGATTATAACTTGTATCAAGTGTTCCAGTATTCTTTACTTCAATTTCTTTTGTTAGGGTTGTTCCAGGTTTAGAACCTTCTAACCTAATCTCAGGTCCATCAATATAAGTTAATTCTAATGTACCTGTAGTTACTACTTGATCTTTAACATTATTAGGTTTTATAGTCGCACTAAACCAAGCATAACTTAGCCCAATAAAAACTAATAAAAGAAATATAATTCCAATTCCAAGTAATGTACCTTTATCTTTTAATAACTTCATCTTCCATTCACCTACTATATAAATAATACAACATCAAACAGAAAAATGCAACCATCAAAAAAACTATTCCGAAGAATAGTAATTTTTTATATTAACAAATCATTTAACTTTTTTATAATCAAGTAATAACATTATAAATTTATATAATTGATATATAAAGAATGCAGCTAAAGGTAAAATGATACATACGAAGAATCCAACTTTAGTCTTTAAGAATGTTAACACTGAACCTAATACAGGTACTCTTGTTCCATTCCATACAGAGATAATATCTCCAGGAGCTACTTGTTGTGGATCTTCTCCAGTATTATTATCACCTTGAGTTACATAAGATGTCATACCATTTACTGTAAGTACTGATTTAATACGGTGTGTTTTAATAATCTTAGTGTTTTCTTCCATAGCGAAGAAAGCTATTACATCACCCTCTTTTAGTTCACTTTTACCATCATATTCTTTTGTGAAAATTAAGTCACCAGTCATAATAGTTGGTTCCATTGACCCTGTTTGTATATTTAATGGAATATATCCTAAAATCTTAGAGACACCTTTTTCACGAGATGTAAGTGTAATTAAGGTTACACTTGCTGCTAAAATTATAACAACCCATATTATAATATCTAAAATAACTTTTAAAATCTTTTTTCCTTTCATATTACGCCTCCAACTCTACTATGCTCCAGCTGTAGCATTCTTAGAAATTTGAATGTTATAAACAATATTTGAACCAGAAGCATTATTTTCACAGTCATAATCTTGTCCTTCAACCCATCCATATATTCTAATTTTATTAATACCAGCAGCTAAGTTAAATAATGTTTTATATTCACCATTTGCAGTATTTCCTTCTGGAGTTTGAATATCAGGTGTTACTTGTGCAAAGTATGTGTCTACTTTAGATTGGTAATCTACTGCAGGATTAGCAGCAATTGGAGCTTTAATTCCATAATAATTAGGAACTATAGTTGTAGCTGTGAATTTAGTTTCTCCATAGTTGTTAGCTTGAGAAATTCCACCTGCTTTATGTGCATTAGAGTTTGGTTCCCAAATTAAGTTATTGTTTCCTTCACCATGACTAGCAGCACCCTTTAATGCAATTGCACTTGCACTTGCACCAGTAACAGCACTACCTTCATAAAGGAATGCAACTCTTGAAGCATTTTTAAGTCCTGTATCAGCAGCACTAGCAACAACATCAGAAGATGTAGTTAAATATACAGTAGTAGCTTGTGTAGTTAATAAGAATAAATCAAATGCTATAAAGTCTCCTTGAGTTCCAGCAGTCTCTACAGATTGTTCAGAAACAATTCTATAACCATGAGCAGTAGTAGCATCAGCTTCAATACTACCTTTATACATTTTCATAAATCCAGTAGCAGCATCTACTTCTCCAATTGTAGAAACCGGAACAATTTGTCCTGGTAATTGGTTTGTGTTACCAGCATAAGCATTAGCAGTAATATCATTAGTTGAAATATTTGCTTTCCAGTTAACAGCATCTACAGAAACCTGAATACCATTAGCAGCACTAACATTAACATCAATGCTATCAACAGTAACAGTTGTATTTTCAGTAAACCATGCATAAGA
>CAKONA010000114.1 GCA_934096785.1 uncultured Bacilli bacterium
AACTTACTGCTTGAGTTAGTTCCTTTTCTTGTACTTCTATTTTGTTCACTTTTGGTGCACCCTTTTTATTTGTTTCTTCTTTATATGTAAGAGTAATATTAGAAGCATTTTTAAGTAGTTGTTCGTAACTAATTATTGCTTTCTTTTCTTGTTCTTCTTCATATTTTTGAATTGCAACTTGGTTATCGTTCATACCTAAATCTTGCATTCTTTGTCTTGTTACTCTTTCAAGTTCTTCAGTTGAGATAACTGCGTTTTCTTCTTCTCCATTTTCATATTCTTCTATAACATCATCATATGTTTTTACATTTGGTACATCTATTTGTTTAACTAATGGTGTATTTTCATCAATCATATCTTCTTTTGAAGTTGCCATTAAGTTATTTAATTCATCTAGAATGTCAAATTCTTTATCTTCTTTTACTTCAGATTCTTCTTTCTTCTCTATAAGTTCTGGGGCTCTTATCTCTAATGGTTTTTCTTCTTCTGTTTTCTTTTTGAATTTGCTTTCTAGATCAATCTTTTCTTGTTCTCTTCTTACCATTTCTAAGTATTCGCTTCGTGTCTTTATGAGAGCTAAAACGAGTACTACTAATATTATAAGCATTAGTATTAAGAAGATTAAGAAGAAGTCTCCAGTCATAAAAGTTTCTAAAAATTTATCAAAGTTTTCCATCATTACCACTTTCCTTCAAGTATTTTAGGATAGATGCTATCATGAGAGGTACTGTTTCTGTTCTTAGTACATCACTTCCAAGTGAAGTTTTTATGAATCCTTTTTTATTAAGATATTCTTCTTCACTCTTTGATAGACCACCTTCCGGTCCAAATACTATACTAATTGTATCATTACAATTATCAAGTGTTAATACCTTTACTATACTGTTTACATCTTGTTTGTCAAGTGAACACATTATGTTTACACTTTCTGTAGGTTCAACGTCTTTTACTTCAATGATTTTATCGATGGTTGGTTTTCTTAATCTATAGCACTGTTCTGTTGCTTCTTTAAGGATTTTAGACCATCTTTGAAGTTTCTTATCAAAGTCTTTACTTTTAAGTTTGTATTTACAATGACTATACATTACAACAGTGAAGTCTGTTATACCAAGTTCTGTACCATGTTGTAATATAAAGCTCATTTTCTCTTCTTGAAGTAAAGGCATATAGAGTTTTATCTTTGTTTCATTTGACTTTTCTTTAAACACTTCTTTTATGTTTGCTGATAAGAGGTCTTTATTTAAAGAACAAATGTAGCTTTTATCTTCGTATGCAACTATTACTTCGTCATTTTCTTTCATTCTCATTACATTTTTAATATGATTTAAGTCTTCATTATTTAGTAATATTGTATTATCTTTTTTGTCTTTACCAAAGTATTGTTGCATAGTTACCTCCTATTTAAGTATTATTATTGTTTCTCCATCATTAAATATATTTATCTTGTATTCAAGTACTCTTTTATCTCTTTTTAGATATTCATGTGTTGCTTCTCTTAGTATTCCTTCGCCTTTTCCATGAACAACTATTAGTTTTTTTGTACCTATTCTTGATTCTGTATCTATAAAGTTTTTGACGATGGCTATACCGCCATATCTATCATATCCATGTATATCTATAGATGGTGTGTTATATAAGAATGGATCAATTCTTTTTTTCATTTCTTTTTCCTCTTTTTTCAACTATATTATAAAGTATAATAATAATTTTTTCAATGAAAAAAGCATCCGAAGATACTTTTATTATATAATTACTTGCTTAATGCAGCTACTAAATCAGCTTTCTTCATTGAAGAAGTAACTTCAATTCCTTTTTCAGCACATGCTGCTTTTAATTCAGCAACTGTTAGTTTAGAATAATCTGTTTTTGCTTCTACAGTTTTTTCAACTTTAGATTCTACTTCTTTAGCTTCTTTCTTAGGAGCTTTTCCTTCTAAAGCATCTTTAGAAAGTTTTACTAATTTAGTGAATTCTTCTGGAGCGAATATAGCAAGTTCACTTAACATCTTTCTATTGATTTCGATGTTAGCTTTCTTTAATCCATTGATGAATTTAGAATATACTATATCGTTTGCTCTACAAGCAGCATTGATTCTTGTAATCCATAGTTTTCTAAAGTCATTTCCTCTTTTCTTTCTATCGTTGTAACTATATGCACCGCTGTGGAATAATTGTTCTTGAGCAGTCTTATATAATCTATGTTTGCTTCCAAAATATCCTTTAGCTCTTTTTAATACTTTTCTTCTTCTGTTTTTTGAAACAGCTCCGCCTTTAACTCTTGCCATTATTTACCCCCTCCTTACTTAACAAGTCCTCTATATCTTTTAGCATCTCCGCTACTTAATACAGAACCCTTTCTTGATTTTCTATTGAAATCTGTTGATTTCTTTCCACTATTGTGGTTTGCTCCTACGTGTCCAATTTTTGTTGAACCAGAATTTCTTACTAAGATTTTTTTACTGATTCCACCATGTGATTTCATTTTTGGCATAATTTATACTTCCTTTCTATTTTTTTGGTGTTAAGAATAGTTGCATACTTCTACCTTCCATTTTTGGCATTTGCTCAATATCTGCAACATCGCTTAATCTTTCTGCAAATTTCATGATTACGTCACGTCCTAATTCTGGATGAGCCATTTGTCTTCCTTTGAATCTTATAGCGACTTTAATCTTATGACCTTTTTCAATGTATGCTTTCGCATTTCTTAATTTTGTTTCAAAATCTCCAACATCAATAGTAACGCTTAAACGATACTCTTTTGTTTCAAGATTTTGTTCTCTTTGTCTTTTCTTTGCTTCCTTTTCTCTTTTTTGTTTTTCATAACGAAACTTATTATAATCGATAATCTTGCAAACTGGATTTTTAGGATCGTTATTTAATAAAACTAAGTCAAGTCCTGCATATTTAGCTAGTGTCATGGCATCATTAATATTTTTGATGCCCATTTTTTCTCCATTAGGTCCAATTACCATAACGTTTTGAAAAGTTATTTGCTCATTTATTTGAGCTTCGTTTTGCTTAGCTATTTTTAACACCTCCGATATTTTCATTTGAAAAAAATGGACATAAGAGTCCACTTTAAAAACGTATTTTTGCAAATAAGCTTTATTACCAATGTATCTATACATCTGGTGAAGAGTGGCTCTCTTTCTTTCTTTTCAACGATATTGATTATATAGTAATATTATGTTTTTGTCAAGGAATTATCACGTTTTTGTGATAAATATGAGTTATTTTCTTAAAAAAAGCACCCTAAGGTGCTTGTAACTTACGCATTCGTTAACAATTTTTAATCTATACTTACCACCTACCTTATGATTCAATTATAAATATCTTATGTGAAAATTAGGTGTAATTATTATTAAAAGTTTGTTACTTTACAATTAGTATTGTATTCCCCATACTACTTTATGTTTTGCTTTTTTATCACATACTACGCATACTTCATCTTCATAGTCTTTTGTTTCTAAGATACATCTTGATTTAGTACCTTTTATTTCTTTCATTTTAAGTTCACAGTCTAAATCTCCACACCAATGTGCTTTTACAAAACCTGGACGTGTATTCATAATTTCTTCTACTTCTTTTGTTGTTTTTACTTCATATGTTCTACTCTTAGTATTTTCTAGTGCTTTATTATATAGATTTGATTGAATACTTGTAAGTAGTTTTTCTGTTTCTTTTACTACATCTTCAATGCTTACTAATTCTTTTTTACTAGTGTCTCTTCTTACTAGTGTAACTTTGTTATTTTCTAAGTCTCTTGGACCTACTTCTATTCTAACGGGTATTCCATTAACTTCTGCTTCTGCAAATTTAAATCCTGCACTCTTATCTGCAGTATCTATATATGAAGTTATGTTTTCTTTCTTTAATTCATCATTTAATTTGTTACATACGTTAAGTAATTCATCAGTCATTTTAATTGGTACGATGCATACTTGATTTGGAGCAATCTTAGGTGGTAATACTAATCCTTTATCATCTCCATGTGCCATTATTAAAGCACCTATCATTCTTGTACTTGCTCCCCATGATGTTTGATAACAATAATCAAATTTATTATCTTTATTTACAAATTTAACATCATATGC
>CAKONA010000115.1 GCA_934096785.1 uncultured Bacilli bacterium
ACCATAAGCACTTTCACTAGGACTAGTAGTATAAGCAAGTATATTTAAATATTCTACTATTGTTATAAGCTTAATTATATATGTAAATGCGTCGGTCATACTAAGTCTAAAATAGGCACATATAAATACTATAAGAATATAAATATATCTTAAAGACCAAAATGTTCTAAAATAATATTTAAATGGTACAAAACTTAATAATTCCATACATAAAACTAATGAAAATAGAAATAAATTTATATATAAAGAATCACTTAATATCATAAGTAATATAGCTATTATAAAATTAAATAGTTTTACTACTGGATTTAACCTATGAACTGAAGAATCAACGGGATAAAAAGAACCAAATGAATTTCTAGAATACATCTCTATATACCCCCTTTATTAGGTCAAGTATATTAGTATAATCATGTATGTATCTTCCATTCTTCTTACACTCATCTATAAATGTAACAATTTTAGGGACTTCAACACCTATTTGATTTAATGCATCCGTGTCTCTTAATAATTCTTTTCCACCCATTGCTACCATCTTAGTCATATGCATTAAATACACGTAATCAGTTATTTGATAACAAAAATCAGTGTCCTTACTAAGTAATATTATTGTTTTTTTATATTTATTCTTTAATAATCTAAGAAGTCTTATTAATTCTTTTTTATCTTCCATATTTAATCCAGCAGTATATTCATCAAGAATCAATATATTAGGATTATAAACAAGAGCACAAGCAAGAGCTACCTTTTTAGCATCCACTAAAGTTAAATTAAGTGGGTCCATATCTAAGTATGAATCATCAAGTCCAACTAACTTTAAAGCATCACTTGCTCTTAAATCAATTTTTTCTAACTTATATTTGAAATACTTCATTCCAAATTCTATTTCACTTTTTACAGTCTTGTTAAAGAACATATCATATGGATTTTTAAACACATAACCAGTTTGAAATCTAAGTTTATTTATATTCTTTATCATTCTTCCATCATTAATGAATCTTCCTATTTTTACTTTACCTCTAGTTGGTACTATCAATGCATTTATTAAGTCACCTATCGCAGTCTTACCACTATTACTTTTACCAATAAATGAATAAATACCAGGATTCTTTATCTCAAATGATACATCACTTATAATAGTCTTTTCTAAAGGAGTATATGCATCTATAACAAAACTAACATGATCAAACTTTATTTCCATAATGCACCTACCAATTCCTTATCGCTTAAATAATACTTATTAATAAGTCCATAATCCATTAAATATCTATTAAGTTCAACAATAAATGGAAGACCTAATCCTAGTCTCTTAAGTATCTTTTCTTCATTTAATACGCTAAGTGTTTTACCTTCACATACAATCTTTTTATCATATATTACTATTATCTTATCTCCATATAAAGTCTCTTCCATATCATTAGTAAAATTAAGAACAATACCACCATTCTTAGAAAACTCTTTTAATATGTCAAAGACTAACTTTTTATCTTCTGTGTCAAGTTCACACATTATGTTATCTATCACAATAATTTTAGGATTTATTATTAACGATGAAAGTATCTTCATTTTAACTTTATCACTAGCACCTAAACTATTAGGGTCTCTTCTTAAAAGTTCATTTAATTTAAAATGTCTACTTTCCTTATCTATAAGTTCTCTTATTTCATTTTTCTTCATCGCAAGACTTTCAAGTCCAAATGCTATTTCATCTTCAACAGTTTCACCTACGAAGACATTAAGATGTTTATATAGAACAAAACTCATTCTTCTTCTAATTGCGTTAATAGTTCTTTTCTCATATGTAAATTCTCCAACTTGTATAACAGCTTTTTTATTTCCATGTAAAAGAGTATGAATTATTAAATCATTATTATTTCCAATGATTGATACAAATTCACTTTCTTTTATATTAATATTTATATCTTCTTCGAACTTATATTTAAAATAAACATCATCCATATTAAATACTCCTTACTAGAATTATACTATATTTTTAAATATTTAAAAAGATTTTACAAACTAATTTTATAAAATCTATTTACTCCATTTTGCTTCTAGTGTTATATCACCACTAACTACTTTATCAAAGTTATATTTTATCCCGTTATAGTACCAACCATCAAATTTATAACCTTTCTTTATTGGGTCTTTTGGTGCAATAGCCATTTGGTTTTCAACTACTGCTTGTGTGGTATTTTCTTCTCCATTGTTATAAACAAATGTTACAGTGAATTCAAGTCTATATTCAGCAGTTAATTTAGTGGTGCCTTCTACTTTATAGTTACTTTCTACATATTCTCCATTTTCATCTTTCCATCCAATGAAATGATATCCATCTTTTTCCGGCTTAGGAAGAACTATCTCTTTATTCTTTTTAACTTTAATACTACTAAAAATACTTCCTCCACCACTATCAAAACTAATCGTATATTTTCCATCAAATCTATTTATAAATAAAATAATAGCGCACATAAGTAATATAAATGAAACTATTAATTTAAAATAATTCTTTTTATCTATTTTCTTCTTATTAACTTTTTTACTTTTAACACTCTTTTTTCCTTTTTTATTCACTCTAACCACCACATTAATTATACTATAGAATTTGGTTTATGACCACTAAAACAAGAAAAAAAGTTTATTATTTTGAATAAACTTTTTCATTTACATATAGTTTGTAACCACTAAAATCAATATTAGAGTTACTTTCATCTTCATTATCAAGTTCTGTTATATATGAATCTCCTGTTAATTTGATCTTAGTATCTTTATCTATCTTTAAAGTAATACTTTTTGCTGTATTATCTTTATTTATAACTCCTTCGAAGTATGAACTATTTAGTGTCATATCAAGTGTAGAGATGTAGTCAACTTCTTCACCATATCGTGGACTAAGTCATCATAAAGTATGTGTAGTTTCATGCATTGATGAAAATTATAATTTAATTTTAAAAATTGTTGGACTTGGAAGATGCACAACAAAAATGTTAAATGATTCTTTAGGTACAAAATTACATAATGCAGTATCCATAAATACAGACAATGCAAGAGCATATCAAGAATTTTGTAAGAAATATAATTTGAAATTAAATGTAATCCCTTCAGGTTTTCATTCTGATGGAGTATTTAACATATCTGAAATAAACGGTATATATTCTCAACTTGAAACCTGGCTTAGTAAATTTAGAGGGGTTTTCATAAGACATTTGCAAGAATATTTAGATTGGTTTGTATATATTTATATGATGAAAAAAAGATTCATGTTAAATAGAATCAAAACTGAATCTTATTCCAATCTATTAATTAATGATAATTATATAAAATCAAAAGATATATTTAACATTAAATTACCTATTGATTTAAAAGTTGCATATACAGAATATGCTAATCATTCATAAAGTTTAACACAACTTTATAAAAAAAATCAATTAACAAAAGATATTTATTTTTAAAAATCAAAAAATAAAGTAAAGCGTATAAAAATTTAAAAAATATTTAAAATTACAATTTCAGTACTTTTCTTTTTACTTTTTCCTAATATTTCCAGTCACTACATCTTTAAAATTATTAATTAGTATCTTAAAATAAGATGCTTTCTTTACTTCTTCATTAACTATTAAATCATATTTATATTCTTTCTTGTCATAATTTAGTATTAACTCACCTACTTTAGTACCTTTCTTTAAAGGTGCTTTTAATTTATCAAGTTTTACATCAGTACTATAATTAACATCTTTAGTATTTTTATCAACAATTAGTTTAACATCATTATCTAAGTAATAATTATATTCTTTATTTTCACTACCACTTATATTAATTTTACCTGTGTATTCACTTTTCTTAATTATTACTTCACTTCCATACATACTGTATCCATACTCCATCATACCTATCGTATCACTACTTCTGTTATCCTTAGAACTACTTTTCATAACAACACTAATAAGTCTCATATTATTTTTATTCATAGTTGCTGTTAAGCAATAACCTGCTTTATCAGTATAACCTGTTTTAAGACCATCTATTCCTTTGTAAAATTTAACTAATTTAATTGTGTATGAATATTGCTATAGTTAGTGG
>CAKONA010000116.1 GCA_934096785.1 uncultured Bacilli bacterium
ACATTCGATATATTAAATGATAATATTAGATATATATTAAGTCATGAAAATTTTAATAAGATTGTTGATTATATAAAGTAGATACTCACGAAGTATCTTTTTGATTGCAAAAGAAAAAGACCCTTCGGTCTATTTTGTAACATTGAATCTAAATAAACAAATATCTCCATCTTGCATTAGGTATTCTTTTCCTTCTAGTCTTGCTTTACCTGCTTCTTTTACTTTTAATTCACTTCCATAATTTACTAAGTCATCATAACTCATTACTTCTGCTTTTATGAAACCACGTTCAAAGTCTGTGTGAATTATACCAGCACATTCTGGTGCTTTCATTCCATCTTTGAATGTCCATGCTCTTACTTCATCTTTACCAACTGTAAAGAATGTTTTAAGTCCAAGTAGATGATATGTATTATGAATTAATTGGTCTAAACCACTATTTTGAATTCCTAAATCTTTTAAGAATTCTTGTTTTGATTCTTCATCTAATTCTGAAAGTTCACTTTCTATTTTAGCACACATAAGTACTACGCTTGCATTTTCTTTAGCTGCGTATTCACGTACCTTATTTACATAAGGATTATCTTTAGAAAGTAAGTCGTCTTCTGATACGTTTGCTAGATAGATAAATGGTTTTTGTGTTATTAGATTGTATGTTTTTATTAGTTTATTTTCTTTTTCATCAAATGTTTCTAGTCTTAACATTTTTCCACTACTAAGTATTTCTTGTAATCTTTTTAGAAGTGCTACTTCGTAAAGTGCATCTTTATCATTTGATGTTACTGCTTTCTTTTCTATTCTAGATAGTCTTCCTTCAACTATTTCAAGATCACTTAGAATAAGTTCATAGTTTACTATTTCTATATCACGTACTGGGTCTATTGTTCCTTCTACGTGTATAATATCTTTATTTTCAAAACATCTAACTACTTGTACGATAGCATCTACTTCACGAATGTTTGCTAAAAATTTGTTTCCTAAACCTTCTCCAGTAGAGGCACCTTTTACTAAACCTGCTATATCAATAAATTCATATTGAGTTGGTATTAGTCTTTCTGGCATATACATGTCATTAAGTGTTTCTAATCTTTTATCTGGTACAGTAACTACTCCTACATTTGGATCTATTGTTGCGAATGGATAGTTTGCTGCCAAGATATTTTTCTTTGTTATTGCATTAAATAATGTACTTTTTCCTACATTAGGAAGACCTATAATTCCTGCTTTAAGCGCCATATGTTACCCCCGGTAAAGTGTTAATTCCTATTGGTAAGCCTGTTAGATACCATGCTACTAGTACTACAGCCCATATAATTGTTATGAATGCTGCGTATGGTACCATGTATTTTGTACTTCCAAATAGTGTAATTGTTTCATCACTTTTATTATATTTTTCTAAGAATGCTATATATATTACATAGTATATGAATAATGGTGTTATACCTTTTGTTACAGAGTCTGCTGCTGTAAATATTATTTGAGCGAACTCTGGGCTTATGCTTTCTGCCATTAATACTGATACTACGTTTCCTGATAGCATATTCCATTTTACTGTAGAACTTGGACAGAATATGTTAACAATCGCAACTAATGCGAATACTGTTAGTATTAGTCCAATTCCTGAAAATTTAAGACTTCCGATTATTCTAGATACCCATGCTACTAGTACTAGTCCTATTCCACTTTCATCATATATGTTTATAAATAATGATGCGAAGAATACTAATACCAATATGCTTCCTATTCCATCTAGTGAGAATCCTAAACTTTCTGCAATATCGTTATTGTTTTTGATTGTTTTAGTCATGAAACCATAACCTAGTCCTATTATTACAAATAGTAGTGTTACTATGAATATGAATCCTTTATTGAACATAGAGTTTACTCCGAAAAGCATGTCTATGTATTTAGTACTTCCTGAATCAAGAAGTAATCCTGATAAAGGCAAGCCTGGTATTATCATATATATAATTATTAATGTATATACAAATCCTGCGCCAAGACCAATTATTAATCCTCTTAATTCTTTGTTTGTTATTTTAACTTCTTCATTTTCTGAGTCTACTCTTGGTAGTTTTGGCATTGTTTTCTTTTCTGTTATGTGTGTAAATACAATTGATGTAATGATTAGTACTGCTATCATTATAAATAATGCGAAGAATACTCCTATTTTATATTTTGGGTCTGTTATGTATGCTGCATTTAATGTCATAGTAAGTAATGAACTATCGTTTGCTGACATAAATACGTTTATTCCATAACCAAATGAAAGGGATGCGAATGATGCGATTATACCTCCTAATGGGTTTCTCCTTCCATATTTGAACAATAATGCTCCGATTGGTAACATTACTACGAAGCCTACATTACCAAGTAATGAAAACAATAAGCTCATAAATACTAATATAAATGTTATAGTGTATCTTTTTGAGTTTCTAGTTAGTATTGTAAAAAATGTTCTCATGAATCCTGTTTTTTCTAGAACTCCTATTCCTATAAGGACAATTATAAGTGCACCTAATGGTTCGAAGTTTACAAAACCACTAACTGCGGTAGTAACTATATGTTTAATTCCTTTAGTACTAAATAGGTTTTTTACTTCAACTACATTGTTAATAAGTTCACTTGATGCTTTATTAACAGTTGTATATTCTCCTTGAATGTTAATAAGATGTAAGAAACCACTTAGTAGAATAGTTACGAAGATTAAAATTATGAATGTCATTATAGGACTTAATTTTAATTTCTTTTTAAACATTAAAATTCCTCAACTTTCTTTAGTTTTTTTTCAAATTCTATTCTATCCATCATTATGCTTCTTCCACATTTAATACATTTTATTTTAATGTCTACGCCTACTCGTGTAATTTCCCATAGGTTTGTTCCACATGGATGTGGTTTTTTCATAATGACTTTGCTTCCTATTTTATACTCTTTATTCATTTTAATCAACTTTCACTTCTATATTTAATATTTCAAGGACTCTTTCTAGGTCTTTGTCACTATTAAATGGAATTATTATTTTCTTATTTTTTATTTTAACTCTACTACCTATAGCATCTCTCATTGCTTCTTCTACATAACCATATGTATTAACTGGTTTTGGTTTTACTACTTCATTTTTTCTTTTGAAGTCTGGGTTTTGAGCAAGTGCTTCTAGAGCACGTACTGATAAGTGTTCAAGCTTTATTTTTTCAGTTAATTCTAGTATTAGTTCTTCATTTTCAAGTTTACTTAATACTTTTGCATGTCCCATTGATATTAAGCCATGAAGAATATCATTTTTTACAGATTCAGGTAAGTTTAGAAGTCCTAACATATTTGTAATGTAACTTCTACTTTTTCCTATTTTGTTTGCTAGTTCTTCTTGAGTAATATTTAATGCTTTTATAATATTTGAGTATGCTTCTGCTTCTTCTATTGCAGATAAGTCTTCTCTTTGTATATTTTCAAGAAGTGCTATTTGCATCATTTCTTCATCTGTGAAATCTTTTATTATTGCTGGTATTTTTTCTACTCCAACTAATTCACAGGCTTTCTTTCTTCTTTCACCTGCAACTATTTCATAACCTTTTATTGTCTTTTTAACAATGATTGGTTCTAATACGCCGAACTCTTTTATTGAGTTTGCTAGTTCTACTAGTTTTTCTTGTTCAAATGTTTTTCTTGGTTGATAAGGATTACTTCTTAGTTCACTTACGTTTAATTCAATTATATCTTCCTTTGGTGTATGTTCTACTATCTCTTCAATTGGATCAATTGGATTTACGTATAATGACTCATTACTAAATAATTGTTCTAAACCTCTTCCTAGGGCTTTTCTTTTATTTGCTTCCATTTCTCTCTATCACCTCTTTGGCTAAATTTAAATATGCTAATGCACCTTTACTTTTTGGATCATATTCTAATATTGGTTTTCCATGTGATGGTGCTTCTACTAATTTTACAAGTCTTGGAATTATTGTACTAAATACTTTTTCATTGAAGAATTTACGTACGTCTTCTACTACTTCTAAACC
>CAKONA010000117.1 GCA_934096785.1 uncultured Bacilli bacterium
CACATTAGTTGACATAATATTCTTTTTTATTTATATCATCAAATGATAACATTTCATACCAATGACTCCATGTTAACTTTCCAGACAACGTTGGGACTTTTTTCAATTATATCTATTTCTTTCTATGGACTACAAGTCTCAATTTTTAATTTATTATTTTTAATCTTAAGCATAATACTTCCATTTTGATCTGTTCTATATATTTTTGAATTCTTTAAGATATCAATAACACTTTGTTTTGGATGACCATACTTGTTATTTTTACCTACACTGATAATACTGTACTTTGGATTTATAGTACTTATAAATTCTTCACTACTACTTGTGTTTGAACCATGGTGACCTACTTTTAAGAAGTCAATATTTGTTAATTTATATTTTTCTAATATGTCTTTTTCTCTATTTACTCCGGCATCACCCATAAATAGGAATTTTAAATTATTATATTTGAAATAGATTACACTACTACTGTTGTTTTCATCTGTATAACTTCCTGCGTTTAGAAATTGTAGATTCATATCATCAACATTTAATTTATCTATGCAAGTGTAGTACTTAATATTCTTTTGGTTTAGTGTCTTGATTAGTTTCTTTTCTAAATAGTTATAGTTTCTACAATTTAAGATAACATTTTTAACTTTAAAATTATTAACTAGACTCACGGACTCTCCCATGTGGTCTGCATCTCCATGAGTTAAGATAAGATAATCTATTTGTTTAAGCCCTATGCTTTTAAAGAAAGGTATCATTGATGAAGTCATAAGATTAAAGTCTTTGTTCTTTTGTTTCCATGGTTCCGTCTTATAGCTTAACTTTCCTCCAGTGTCTATTAAAATACTTTTGTTATTCTTACTTACTATTAATGAGGAGTCTCCTTGTGATACATCTATATAATAAATATTAGTATCTTTGTTGAATGATGGTTTGATATAGATAAATACAATTAATAATATTAGAACAATAAATAGTTTTTTGTTTCTTTTAATAGAGATGATAAGGATTATATAATAAATTATTATTTCTAATGAAGATATATGTTGAAAATAAAGAGTGATATTAAGAATTTCACTACTATACTTTGATACTAGTTCCATAAAGTTAGTCAGAAATAAAAGAATAAATGATAGCTTAGGTATAAATATAACTATTAATGATAAAGGAAATATTATATTAGTAACTAGTGGTATAAAAAAGATATTGTTTATGAAACCTATGATGTTTACTTCAAAAGATAAATTAATAATAATTGGAAGACTTGATATGAATGATAGTATACTTACTACTAAAATTGATTTTATATTATCTTTGATAGTAATGTTTTCATTTAATAAAAGAATAAAATAAGTAATAGTAAATGATAGGATGAATCCTGTATCAAATATATAGAATGGATTTATAAAAATAAGAATTGTAAACACAAGTAATAATATGTTTTTTGGTGTTATAAAGGTGTAGTAAATCTTATTTAAATTAGATAATATAAAGAATATGGTTGCTCTTAAAATAGATGGTGTGAATGATGCGATAAATGAAAATGAAATTAGAAATATACTTGTTATAATGAAAGATGATTTTTCTTTGAATTTTAGTTTATTTAAAATAGAAAGTATAATACTCGAAAATAAAGATACATGAAGACCAGATAAAGCAAATAGATGTGTTATACCATTTATTTTAGAAGTGTTATAGGATGTGTTATCAATGTATGAAGACTTACCCAATATAAAAGCATATAGATAGCTATTATTAGGTATTGATTCTATTCTTTTTAATATAAAGTTTTTGATTTTTAAAGGTATGTTTTTGTTCTTTTTAATTTGTTTAAAACTTTCTATGGTAAAAATACCATATATTTTTTTATGAATAGTATAGTCTTTGTAATTAAAAATATTTGGTATTGTATTATTAGTTGGTTCTTTTAATGTGGCTTTAAGTTCTATAGTGTCTCCTAAACTATAATGTAATTTAAAATTATCTATGTCTTCTTCTTTATTAAAGTAGTATGTTCCTTTGTAGTTATTAAATTCTAATGTTAGTTTGTTACCATCAATATTATAGTTTTTTATTATTAAAATGTATTTATCTTTTATATTTGGTTTATGAGGGACATATGTTTTTGAATAGATAAAAATATATAATATAGATAGTAATACTAATATGTAATAAAGGCTGTTACACAGTAATATTTTCTTTAAATTTAGAGAAAAGTGTTTCACTAATACCTTTTACTTTCATGATATCTTTTATGTCTTTAAAGTTTCCATTTTGGCTTCTATATTCTATTATTAGTTTTGCTTTGGCTTCGCCTATTCCAGTTAGTGTCATTAACTCTTGAAGTGATGCTGTGTTTATATTTATTTTACCATTGTTTGCAGTTTCTTCATCTTTGTAGCAAGCGTCATTTTTTACTTCTTCACATACGCATGGTGTTTCGACTACTATTTTTTCTTCTTTCTTTGCTTCTTTGATTTCTTCATTTGAATAGACTACTACTACATCTCCATCATTTAATAATTTAGATAGATTTATGAATCTAGTATTTGCATTCTTAGTTAGCCCGCCTGATGCTTCAATCGCATCACTTACTCTTGCATTTTCTTTTAAAGCATAGACTCCTGGTTTATTAACACTTCCTTTTACGTCAACCATTATTTCTTTTGTTTCTTCTTTTTGTGTTTCTTCTTCTTTTACGTTACCATCTGTACTTACTATACTAGTGTCTTCTTTTGATTGGTCAGTCACTATTATTTTAGAACTAATATAGATAAATGAACCAACATATAGAATTAGAAGTGCTGTGATAATTATTACTTTAAACATATTCTCTTTTATATAAGTTCCTAATGTTTCCATAAAATGTCTCCTTTCTCTATCCCTCTATTATTATGATAAGACAAAAAAATCAAAAACACTTTTTTTAGGCAGAAAAAAATCCTCAAAATGAGGATTAATTTTATAATTCCATTGGTTCAGTTTTACGAGTTAGTACAAAATAGCCTATCATGAATGCGATTATTGTTACGATAAAGAACATTCCGAAGTTTTCTACTCCTGTACTTGGGTTAAATAATAATTCGAAGTTTTCTGTTACTGGTGAAGTTACTATTTTACCACCTGTAACTACATTTTGTTCTAATGCACTATTTGCATAGTAGATTCTACCTCTTGCTCCTTCTGGTACAAATTTCTTTGCTTGAAGGGCAGATGCAACTATTGTAACGTTAGCAATCTTTGATTTTTTGTTTGCTACTACATAGAATGTATCTCCTGAATTTACTTCAGTTATTTCACTTCCACTTTGATTTACTAATTTAACTCCATTTTTATCAGCATCTTTAACTGTTAATGTTATTTTTCCAGTTTCAATGAAATTTCCTTTAACACTGAATGGTCCATATTTATAGATTTCATCAGTTTGTTCAAATATTTCATCTTTTGCTTCTGGTTTAGTTATAGTAAGTTTTTCACTGAATGTATTTTTACCATAACTATTATAGAATGCAGAACCTTTATCTTGAATTAAGTAGTTATATAATTTATTTAGTTCTGTTGAACCTTTTAATGTGTTTCCTAATGTCTTTCCTGACATATCTACGCCATCATTAACTTTCCATATAGCGTATTGTACTGTAGAATAAACATAGTTTTCTGCATATTTTTCTGCATTTGAATCATTTATGCTTGAATCTAACGCTTTTAATTCTGTTACTAAGTTATCATATGATGCCCCTGCGATTGTAAGTGAATCTTTTAAACTTAATGATGGATAACTATGTTCTATCATCCATAATGCTCTATTATAGTTTGCTGTTGTGTCCATAGAGACAGCTGTATAGATTCCAAAGAATATATTGTTATCTGATTTTTTCATTATTAAGTCTAATTTGAATGTACTTCCACTCTTACCTGCTGCTTCATTTAATTGTGCACCTGTTACTGTTAGAAGTTCTCCTTTAGAATTAACAAAGTTTACAGCGCTTATTTCTACTGTTATAGGATTACTT
>CAKONA010000118.1 GCA_934096785.1 uncultured Bacilli bacterium
ATGTTTGACGATATTTATTATTTTGCTGGTAAAATAAGGGAAGAAAATATTGCTAAAGGAAACTTTAGATTTGCTTCATTTATTTATTTAGAAGAAATACTTAAAAATAACAAAGTAGTAGCTATCGGAGAAATAGGACTTGATTACAATTTTAATGATGAAAACAAGGATGAACAAAAAGAACTATTTAATAGACAACTAGATTTAGCAGAAAAATACAATTTACCAGTAATAGTTCATACAAGGGATTCTATTCAAGATTGTTTTGACATCTTAAAGAAAAGAAAACTAAAAGGAGTAATTCATTGTTATAATGGAAGCATCGAAATGGCAAGAGAATTCATAAAACTAGGTTACAAACTAGGAATCGGAGGAGTTCTAACATTCAAAAATGCAAAACTTTATGAAGTCGTAGAACAACTTGATATGAAAGATATTCTACTTGAAACAGATAGTCCATTCCTATCTCCAGAACCATATAGAGGAAGAAAGAATAAACCATCAAATGTATTTTATGTAGCAAAAAAAATCGCAGAAGTAAAAAAGATACCATTAAAAGAAGTAATGGAAATAACAACAAAAAATTCAAAAGACCTTTTTGACATTTAAATAGACATATTATATAATTTAATTACAAAGAGGTATGAATGAAGGCATATATTAGAAGTAGAATTATAATGACATTTGAAGCAATAATAATATGTTCAATATTACTATTATTAAATAAAGGCTCTTATGAAAAGAGTTCTCTTTCAATTGCGTTAAATGATAACATTGGAAAATCAGTTGATAAGTCAATAATTCAGACATCACAAAATACACTATATCAAAGTGGAATATTAAATCCATTATACACTTTTACAGGAGAACTAACAGGTTACACAGGAGATTGTCCTTTATGTTCAGGATATCTTGCATGCCCACCAAGAACAAACGTAATAAAAGAAGGAATCTACTTCAATGATAAAAAATATGGAAAAGTTAGAATAGTCGCAAGTAGTAAAAATTATCAATGTGGTACAATTCTAAAATTTAGTGCAAGCAAATTATCTAATGAACCACTTATCGCAATAGTACTAGATAGAGGAGTAAGTGGAAACGTAATAGATCTTTTAACAGACAGCCAAGACTATGCAGTAAAGAAAATAGGAAGAATTAGAAATCTAGAATTCGAAGTACTAAGAGAAGGATGGAAATAACATGAAATTTGAATATAAAAAGTCATTAGGACAAAACTTCTTAAAAGATAAAAATATAATTAACAAAATAGCATCAAGTATAAATCCTACAAAAGAAGATTTAATAATAGAAATAGGTCCAGGTGCAGGAGCACTTACAAAAAAACTTGTTAAAAAAGAATCAGATATAATATGCTTTGAAATAGACACAAGACTAAAAGACACATTAGAGAGTATTGACAAAAACAAACTAAAAATAGTATTTGAGGACTTTCTTACAGTAGACATAAATAAATATATTGATGAAAAAAAATATAAAAACCTTTACTTTGTTGGAAATTTGCCTTATTATATTACCACTGCGATTATTAACAAAATAGTAAAAGAATCAAATCCATATGAGATAGTAATAATGATTCAAAAAGAGGTAGCAGATAGATTTAATGCAAAACCTGGAACCAAAGACTACAGTTCCATAAGCGTATTCTTACAATACAACTTCGACATAGAAAGAATATGCAACGTAAGCAAAAATTGTTTTGAACCCTCACCAAAAGTAGATAGTTCAGTTATAAAATTAAAAAGAAATAAAAAAATACAAGCAAGTAATGAAGAACAATTCTACAAACTCATAAAAGACTCTTTTACTCAAAAAAGAAAAAACTTAAGAAATAATTTAAAAGGATACGACCAAGACAAAATAGAGACAATATTAAAAAAATACAATAAAGACCTAACTGCAAGAGCAGAACAATTATCTATAGAAGAATTTATAGATATATCAAATAACATATGAAATTATAAATGACAAATAAAATAATAAGAATAGTAAACATATTAGAAGTAGTAGTATTAATACTAGTACTCTCTTTTAGTACGAAAAAAATTGTAGAGCACAAGAAAGAAGAAATAGAAACTATCAAAGTAGTTGATGAAATCAAAGAGATTAGTGAAGGAACACCTAAAAAAGAAATAAAAGAAAGTAAAATTCAAACAAAAAATACAGTTAAATCAGTAAAAGAAACTAGTAAAATAGACATTACATCATTAATTAAGAAAAACAAAGATACAGTAGGTTATCTAAAAGTAAACAATACTAATATAAATTATCCAGTTGTACAATCAAAAGATAATAAATACTACTTAACACACAACTTCAACAAAGAAAAGACTTCAGCTGGATGGATATTTCTAGATAAAAGAAATAATAAAAATTTTCAAAATAAAAACAATATTATCTATGGACACTCAAGACTTGATAAAACAATGTTTGGAACACTCAAAAATGTATTAGAAGAAGTCTGGTATAATAATTCAGAAAACCATATAATTGAAGTAACTACCGAAACAAAGACATACAAATACAAAGTGTTCTCAATATACTTAATAGATAAAGAAAACTACTACCTACAAACAAATTTTAAAAGCGATACTGATTATAAAAAATTTATAAACATAATAATAAAAAGAAGCATCACAAGCTTTAATATAAAAGAAGAAAATATCTCTTCAATCCTAACTTTAAGCACATGTTATAAGCATACAAAAAGAGTAGTACTACATGCTACATTAATAAATTAATGCATATTTTTAAACATAATTAATATTATTAACTGGAGGTAAAATGTTTAAAGTAGGTGATTTAGTCACAAGAAAAAAATATGGTAATGACATAATATTTAGAATTGATAAGATAGAAAATAACACAATATATCTAAAAGGCATAGACATAAGACTATATGCTGATACTAGTAAAGATGATTTACAACTAGCCACAATTTCTAAAAAAAAAGAAATAATTAACAAAGTTAGAACTCTTAAAACAGATGATTTCTTTTATATTCCAGGAAGCATTTTACATATTGATGGAGATAATGAATATTTAGAAAAATGTATGAAATTCTATAAAGAGCAAAAAATCAAGTGCTATGGCTATGCATACAAAGAAAGTGAATTCAAAAGTAACATAAATAAACTTCTAGTAAAACATAATCCTGACATACTAGTAATTACTGGACATGATGCTCATTATCAAAAAAGAAAGAACAATGAAACATATAAAAATAGTAAATACTTTATAGAAACAGTAATCGAAGCAAGAAAAATAAAGAAAACACATGAAGAACTTGTCATTATAGCAGGTGCTTGTCAAAGTGACTACGAAAACATATTAAAATCAGGATCAACTTTCGCATCAAGCCCTAAAACAATAAATATACATGCATTAGATCCAGCAATTATAGCTGCCTCAATCGCACTAACAGATAAAACAGAAAAAATAAATATTGAAAATCTTTTAGCAAAAACAAAATATGGAAGTGACGGGATAGGTGGCATTATAATTAATGGAATGATGCACACAGGATATCCTAGAAAGGATAAAAATTGAACATAAACAAAATAAAAGAGGAAGTCCAATCATTAAAAGATAAAAAACTAAAAATAAAAGTAAATATCGGAAGAAATAAATATGAATATTATGAAGGTAAAATAGATAAAACATACAATAACCTCTTCACAGTTAGTACAAATAGAGGACTAAAGTCATATACATATACAGATGTAGCAATAAAACAAGTAATACTAAGCAAATTTGCTTAAAAAAGATTGATATTCAAAAATATTTGTAATATAATTAAATTAACAAAATGTTAAGGAGGTACTTATGGAAATTACATCAGTTAGAATTCGTAAGGTTGAAAGAGAAAATTCTCGTAT
>CAKONA010000119.1 GCA_934096785.1 uncultured Bacilli bacterium
TCTCTTCTTATATTTAAGTACTCCAGCAGCATCTTCAAATATAACTCTTCTCTCTTCAGGTTTCTCACTAAGTATTTGATCAATCTTATTTTGTGGTACGATATTAAAAGATTCTTTACTACTTCTAGAATCCATAAATAAGTTAGTTATATCTTTAAGTCTACATTTTTCAGAATTAATATAGTATTCATTCTCACCTGTCTTATATACAACTCTTTTAACTGCAACTTCATTATAATCAATATTAAGAGTTCTATCACTATTATCAAACACAATACATACAGATGCAAAATTAGAAGGATTTCTAGATGAAGAACCAGTAAACACAACATCAGCCATATTATTACTACCACGAAGTGTCTTAATGCTTTGTTCTCCAAGTACCCATCTTATTGCATCAACAATATTACTCTTACCACTACCATTAGGTCCAACTATACCAGTAAAAGTCTGATTAAGTTCAATAACAGTCTTATCAGCAAAACTCTTAAATCCATGTAGTCTAATTTCTTTTATGTACATAACATCACCACTTCTATTTTTAATCTCTTAATCAATTATATCATACTTTTTCCTGCTTCCAAAGACTTTTTACCTATTTTTATCTTATAAACTTATCATATATAGTTTGAATCCTAAAGACTTTAATATTTATAATAAATAAGATAATAGAAATAACTAAATATATAAGAAAACAGTTTACTCCAAGTACAAAGTTAATAAGAAAAAGAACAAATATCATGCTTAATAAAACATACCTTTTACTAGAAACAACTATAATAAACATAATACCAATCAAAGTTAAAAATATAATATTAATTATTCCATTCATCAAATCAAACATATCAATTCCACCCTTAAAAAAGAAATACATAATTATAAAAGTAACAATCTTATATAATACATTAAACACAATTATCAAACTCATCTTTTTAAGAATATAATCTTTATTACTCATTCTAAGCATTATAAATTCAGGATTATTATATAAGTCATAAAAAAACAAATGATAAGTTGAATACATCAAAGTCATAATAGTAATTACTTTAATAATAAAGAGTAACTGATCACTATAAATAATACTACTGCTTCCAAATACTAAAAGAGCTAAATTCTCACTAGAACTTAACTTCATATAAAGAAATATTAGTATACTTTCTAACACTAAGAATCTAACTACTTTCTTAACAAACACATCTTTAAATTTTAAAAAATTATATTTCATTTAACCCTCTATATATACTTTCTTATATTTTAGTGTCAAATATTTTATAAATTCAATAATTCCTAGCAAAATAATAACTTGTAGTACGAAAGAAAATATATCTAAGAAAATTGTATTATAGCTAATTGGAATTAAATAGTAACCATAAAATAAATGCACCTTACCAAATGAATCAACTATATTCATATTATATTCCCAAAAATATTTTAAAACTTGTATTAACATCAAAAACATTCCAGCAACTTTTATATTAATTGATTTATAAAGCAATAAGCCTATCTTAATTATCAATTCTAAAATTATAAATACTTTAGAAAGATTATATATTAAATATAATAAAAATTGAAAATTAAAAGTAAATTTCCCAGTAATAAAATAAAGATTAACATTAGAAAAGAAAAACATTGTCAAATTAAGAACTAAATAAATTACAATTAAATTCTTAAGACAATAATCAAAAAGCCTTTCAAAATATTCATTTTTATCTTTCAATCTCAAAAAAATCATATCATTTTTATCATAAAACTTTATTAAATCAAAAGCATATACAACATAAATAAAATAAGTTGCAAATGAATATATAGTTCCATAAAAAGCAGACAATATTCCATTTTCATATGTAGAAGTAGTATCCATTTCGAACATTGAAATAAAACAAACTATCACTAATAAAGCAACATATTTTTTTAAAATATTTTTATTTATTATTATTTCCTTCATATTTAGTTAAAACTCCATATTTAAATTCATACACTTCATCACATAATTCATTAATATCATCCATAATATGACTAGTCATTATAATTATTTTATCTTTATTCATTCTACTTTTAATAATAGTTTTAATTTTTTGAACTGATTCTTCATCAACTGCAATAAAAGGTTCATCAAATATCATAAAGTCAACATCTTCCATTAACACTTGAGCAATACCTAGTTTTTGTTTCATACCAAGAGAATATTCCCAATATAATTTATCTTTATCTTGTAGTAAGTTCACATCTTCCATTACTTTTAGTATTTCTTCATCACCAACGTTACCATTAATCTTAGCAAGTGCCTTTAAATTTTCAAAGCCAGTTAAATCACTTATAAAGTTAGGTTTATCTATTAAAGCTCTAGTACTTTTAGGAAACTCATTTCTTTTTATATAATTATACCCATCTTGTAATATAACACCCTTATTTGGAATATAAAATGAACAAAGCATTTTCAAGAAAACACTTTTACCACTACCATTCTTACCAACTAAACCATATATCTTACCAGACTCAAATGTAACACTAACATCTCTAATTACTTCAACTCTTCTAAAAGTCTTACTTACATTTTTAACTTCTATTTTCATCTATCTTTCCTCACATCTCAATATAAATTTTTCTTTATTTTTATATGATAACAACACAAGAACCAATGTACACAAATAGCAAATAATATTAAATACTAGAAACAAACGAGGATTAACTATTTGATTCCAAGTATAAATTTCTAATAAATTAACATGTTCAGGCCATATACCAAAGTATTTATTTAAAAGGTTACCCACAATTATAAAAGTAAAACACCAATATAAATATATTACTAAAAATGATTCAACGAATGTTATTAAGAAATTTCTCTTACAAAACCTTAATGTTAATAAAATTAAATTAATGTATGTAAGTAAATTCAAAAGAATAACAATAATGTATATAATACAATTACCAAAATTGTTATAAAATAATAACGCACCATCGCTAATATAAAGTAAATAAATATCCATAGTTGGATTAAATCTAAAAGAAGATAAAAAGACTGATCCTAAAAATAACATTAGCAACATTATAGCAATGATAAAAATATATTTATAAGAATCTCTAAACAAATGAATCACATATTTACTATACTTTTTTCTTTGCAAATAATATTTTATAAACCCATTTTCATACTCAGCTAATAAACCATAAATAATTGGGTACATTAGAATAACAGGTACAAGCAAAGGAAATATGAAACCGACTATACCATTATTAAAAACATTTTGATACAAAAGAAAGAAACTAATCGGTTTATTATTTTTATCTATTATATATTCACATTCTTGAATAGTATAACTTCCAGGATTTTCTTCATCGTATTCTTTTCTATCAATATCATCTAATTTTAAATACCGATTGCAATTTTCTACAATTCCATCTATTTTATCATAATTTTTAGAAAATATAGTTTTAAAAGAAAATATACATCCAACAAAGAAAACTAAAATAATAACCATATAATATTTTTTGATTCTATTTTTCATAATAAACCTCATAAGAAAAGAAATAATTATACAAAAGTATATTATTTCTTAACATCAATATTTTCTAGTTATGATACCATGTACCAGTATGTGTTGATGTGCAAGGTGAAAGAACAGCATTATTAGCCTTAACTGAATATCTAGTACAAATTTTTGCTTCTTCATTATTCCAAGTAGCTGTCTTTTTACTAGCAATCTTTTTTTCAGGACTATCTTGTCCGACACAAATCAAATCTATACTAATAGTATTTTCATTTTTTGTACAACTATTAATATTAGTTTTGTTATAGTAAGATTGCCCGACAGTTCTGTCAATCTTGATTTGAGCTGGAGTAAAATTTGTTGACCCTTTGAGAATCTTTAAAGT
>CAKONA010000120.1 GCA_934096785.1 uncultured Bacilli bacterium
GGTGGAGTTTTTAATACGAAGTCAAATGTTCTATCATCATAAATAGATACTTCAACTGGTATGATATCTCCCATTTTGTCTCTAGTTGCTTCATTGTATTTTGTACAGAATTCTTGTAGATTGATTCCTGTAGGTCCAAGTCCAGTACCGATTGGTGGAGCTGGTGTTGCTTTACCTGCTGGAATTTGTAATTTAATTTTCTTTGCAACATTCTTTGCCACGAAAAACACCTCCTATAATATTTTAGTTATTTTTTTTCGCGAGTGGTTCCGCGATAATCCTTTAATCTCCCACTTCTAATTTATATCCACCGATATAAATCGACTACTTGATAATAGCACAAAAGTTGCATAAAATCAAGGAAAATAAGCATAATATTATTGATTATTATGAAAAAAATTAAAATTATAGGTGTTTTTATTATAATGGGGCTTTCTTTTGTATCTCATTTTATGTATGAATGGTGTAATAACTTTATATTTAGTATCTTGTTTCCTGTTAATGAAAGTATATGGGAACACATGAAGTTACTCTTTACTCCAGTTTTATTTTTTTCAGTTTTTGAATATACCCTTTATAGAATCAAGGGTATCAATGTTAATAACTTCTTATTATCTTTAGGATGCTCTACAATTGTTGGAATTGCATCTTACTTGATTATTTATTTACCTATAGATTATTTTTTTGGTCATAGTATGGTTGTTTCTATAATATTATTATTTATTGATTACTGTTTTATGTCTTTTATTAGTTATATCTTTATTAGTGGCGATGAGATTAAGTATTCTTGTGTTTTTGGTAGTTCTTTAATATTGATTATTCTTTTTATGTTTTATTATCTTACGTATTATCCTGTTCATTCTTATATATTTTATGATGTTAAAAACAACTATTACGGCATTAAAAAAGAGGCCTAGCCTCTTATAATTCTATGATTTTATGTTTGTTTGGATCAACTAATATTTTAACTGCGTCGTCCATACCACTAGTTAGTCTTTCAAAAGATTTTTGAACATCATCTAGTGTTACGATATCATCTATATATTTTTCCAAATGTATTTTACCTTTTGACGCTAGTTCAACAACTTCATCAAATTCTTCTCTTTTGTAAGCTATTGAGCCTTTTATATTTATTTCTTTCATTACTCCCATTATAAGTGGTATTTGAACTATTCCAAGTGAAATTCCAACTAGTGTTAGGTTTCCATTTGGTTTTGTATACATTAGTCCGCTTGATAACGCTGGGCTGTTTCCACAGCAATCGCACACTACATCGAATCCTTCATTATTTGTGCGATTCATTAATTTTTCAGTTAGTTTTGGATCTAATGCATTAAACCATTCATCTACGAATCCTAGTTTTACTGATTTGCTTCCTCTTGCTTCATTTGTTTCTGTTAAGGCTACGTATGAAGCTCCTTTTAGTTTTAGAAATTCTGCTGTTAGAAGACCTATGATACCTCCACCTATTACTAAACATTTATCTCCTTTTTTAACATTTGAAACGTTTACTGCTCTTAGTGCTACTGCAGCTGGTTCTATCATTGCTCCTACTTCATAAGAAACATTATTTGGAAGTGGACGAACCATATCTTCACGAACTAGCACTCTTCCTCCGAATCCTCCTGGAAAATCTAGACTTAGTCCTACTGCATGTGTCCATGTTTCACTACATAATTGTACATTTCCTTCTTTGCAGTTTTTACATTTTAAGCAAGGACTAATTGGTAGTGCTGTTACTCTATCTCCTTCTTTGAATTTTTTGCTATCTGCTGCATCTATAACGATTCCACTAAATTCATGACCCATTACTAGATTTTTAGGATTTCCTTCTACCCAATAATGTATGTCTGAACCGCAGATTCCTACTTTTAATACATCAATTAGAATGTATCCTTGTCTTCCAACCATGTTTTCTTTTTTCTCTAAATCTATTTTTCTTGCACCTTTTAATACAGCGCTTCTCATAATATCACACCCTATTCTTTAAATATTTTATCATATTGCAAATAAAAATGCATTAATTTTTAATGCACTTTTTTAATAATTTTCAGCTTTTAGTTCCATGTAGCTTTCTGGGTGCTTACAAACAGGGCAAACTTTTAATGCTGTTTTTCCTTTGTATACATGTCCACAATTTCTACAAATCCAGATTTTTTCTTCATTTCTTTCAAATACTAAATTATTTTCGATGTTTCCGATTAGTTTCATATATCTTTCTTCATGATGCTTTTCTATTTCGCCTACTTGTTCAAATAGTTTAGCAATGTTATCAAATCCTTCTTCTTTAGCAGTTTTTGCGAATTCTTTGTACATGTCTGTCCATTCGTAATTTTCACCAGATGCTGCATCTTTTAGATTTTCTAATGTACTTGGTACTGAACCTCCATGTAGTTCTTTGAACCACATTTTTGCATGTTCTTTTTCATTATTAGCTGTTTCCTCGAATATAGCTGCGATTTGTTCATAACCATCTTTCTTAGCTTGACTAGCATAATAAGTATATTTGTTTCTAGCTTGACTTTCACCAGCAAATGCTGCTAAAAGGTTTGCTTCTGTTTTACTTCCTTTTAATTCCATTTTTTATTTCCTCCTTACTTTTTAAGTATATCATTTAATGTGAAAAAGTCAAATTAGTTTTTACTAACTTGACTTTCATTTTCATTTTTTGTAAAGTCAGGATATAGAGTTGGTTCTAGTACTTCATCTTCATAAAATTTTCCTGATTTACTTAGAATTTTAATATTTAAATCGTTATCAACTTCTATTATGTATTTTATATTGTAGTCTTTATCTTTGTCTTCACTTGTGGGATTAATGTATTTTATTTCTATTTGTGCGTTTCCTGCTTCTAGTGCCTTGAATGTTATTCTTTGTTTTGTTTCAAGAACATCGTCTTGGTCTTTATATAGAAATTCATCCCCCATTGATTTGATAACATTAGAATTTAGTATTGTTGTTTGCCAAAAGTAACCATCTTCTGCGTCACAATTAAGTTCTAATTTCATCATATTACCTTTTTGTTCAGTACTTTTACATCCAGTTACTAAGAATAGCATTAATATTACTATGCCTATAACTTTTAACTTTTTCATAAATTCCTCCGATAAAGTTATTTTAATTACATTTCAGTAACTTGTTTTGATACTTGTATTAGGTCTACTTCAACTGGTGTTTCTTGTCCGAATAAGTCTATTAATACAGTTAATTTTTCGTTTTCTTTGTCTTCACTTTCTATTTTACCATACATTCCTTTGAATGGTCCATCTATAATTGTTACAGTGTCTCCAACTTCTACATTTGTATTGATTGGTGTAGTTGTATCTACTCCTTCTCCGATGAATTTTTTAACTTCTTCTGGTGATAGTGGAATTGGTTTTGCTCCTTTACCAGAAGATCCGATGAATCCTGTAACACCTGGTGTATTACGAACAACATACCATGCTTCATCGCTCATTATCATTTCAATAAGAACGTATCCTGGGAACATTTTTTTAACTCTTTCTTTTTTAACTCCATCTTTAACTTCTATTTCTGTTCTTTCTGGAATAACAACTCTGAAGATATTGTTTTCCATTCCCATGCTTTCACGTCTTGATTCTAAATAATCTTTAACTTTTTGTTCATGTCCACTGTATGCGTTAACTACATACCATAATTTCTTTTCCTCCATTAGAATAACCCCCTAACAAATGCGAATAATGCGTCTAATCCGTAAAAGAATAATCCAAAAAATACTAGCATTACTACTGTTATACAAGAATATTTTACTAAAGTTTTCGCGTCTGGCCATTTTACTGTTTTAGCTTCTTTTTTTACTCCTTTGAAGAAGCTTTTGATTTTTTTC
>CAKONA010000121.1 GCA_934096785.1 uncultured Bacilli bacterium
AGGTTATAGTAATTAGAATCATTTATTGAAGCAATGTCTATTCCATCTATCATGATACTTCCTTGTATTTGTCTATTCATCTTCATAAGTAAGTCAAATATACCAGTCTTTCCACTACCTGTTTTACCAGTGATTGCTGTTATTGAGTTTGGTTTTACTTTTAGAGTGAAATCATTAAGCATAGGGTCATGTCTATATCCATAAAGCACATGATTAAATTCAATTTCTCCTTTAGGATTTTCTATAATAACTTCATTTTCTTTATTTTCTTTAGCGTATTCAAATAATTTATTCATTCTTTGTACAGAAATTTTGAAATTTTTATATTCTAGGTTAAGAGTTGAAACAAGAGAGAAGTTATCTATTATTTTTTGATAGTAACTATATATTACAAGTACTATTCCGAGTTCCATCTTACCAAGTGATATTTCATATACTCCATAGATGAATACTGAAAGTCTTAGAATTTCAAATACGTAGACAGCAATTATATTAATCGCATAATATATTACAGTGTATTTCTTATTAGATTGAACATATTTATTTGTTTCACTATTTACTTTGTTAGTTATGTTTTTTCCTAAGTTGAATCCTTTTATTTCTTTTATTCCTGAGAATACTTCACTTACTGCACTTGACTTTTTATCTAAGTTCCCTTTTCTCTCTTTGTTATATGTTTGAATCTTGTTACTTGAATATATTATGAATATTAGTACTGCTACTGAGAATAAAATTGTTATTAGAAATAATGTAATACTTACATTAAAGAAGTAATAGTAGATAACAGAAAACTCTAGTAATTGAATAATTCTATATATACCATTTGTTATAAAACTACACATTATATCTATGTCTGTACTCATTATGTTTGAATATTCTCCGACACTGAATCTGGATAAACTAAATATTGAGTTATCATTTGTGTTTTGAAGTCCTATATTTGTACATTCTTTATATATTTTATTATATACGTTATAGAAACTATATTGTCTTAAAAATTCAAATAATTTATAGATGCTTATAGATATTATATATATTATTAGTACTGTTATTGCTTCTGAGTATTTGCCACCTGATATTGCATTGACAGTTTCACTATATAGGATTGGATTTAATAATAGGATTGTTCTTAAAACTATACATACGAAGAATTCTATTATTATTTCTTTTCTACTTTTTCTTAGTATTCTTTTAACATATTTTTTCATTCTTACTCCTTACTTTACTATATTTATTATATCATTCAGTAAATAAATTACAAGTTTGATTTAAAATATATTTTTTTTAGTTGTTTTATGGTACAATTAGTCTAGAGGTTTTGTATGAAAAGAATTGATAAAGATAATTATTATTTAGATATAGCTGAGGCTACACTTGAAAGGGCTACATGTCTTAGAAAGAAATGGGGAGCTGTTATTGTTAAGAATGATGAAATTATATCAACTGGTTATAATGGAGCACCTAGGGATCGTAAGAATTGTGATGAGTTGGGTTTTTGCGTTCGTGAGAAACTTAACATTCCTCGTGGGGAGAGATATGAGTTATGTAGAAGTGTACATGCTGAACAAAATGCTATTATTTCTGCATCTAGACGTGATATGATAGGCGCAACTTTATACATGGTTGGTAAGGATTCTAAGACAGGAGAATATGTCAAGGATTCATGTAGTTGTTCTATGTGTAAGAGAGTTGTTATAAATAGTGGCATAGAAAAAGTAATTGTAAGAGATAGTAAAGATAAATATAGAGTAATAGATGTTCAAGATTGGATTAATGACGATGAAAGTCTTGATGGAAAATTAGGATATTAGGAGTAAAAGGAAATGATAGATATTATAGTACCTGCATATAATGAAGAAGATAATATTTTCAAATTTTATGATGCAGTTAATGAAGCATTAAAAGGGATTAAACATAATTTTATTTTTATAGATGATGGATCTCGTGATAAGACACTACAAAGGTTAAAGGAACTTTATAAAAGAGATGATGAGAACGTAAAGATAGTAAGTTTTTCTAAGAACTTTGGTAAGGAAGCTGCTATGTATGCTGGATTTCTTTATTCAAAGGCAGAATATACTTGTATTATAGACTGTGATTTACAGCAAGACCCTCTTTATCTTGTAAAGATGTATAATTTTTTAAGAGAAAATGATCAATATGATGCAATATGTATGTGTCAAAAACAAAATAAGAAAAGAGGTCTTCAAAAGACTTTCTATAGATTAATGGGTAAACTTTCAAATATGGAGATAGTTGATGGAGCATCTGACTTTAGAATGTTTAGAAGAAATGTTGTTAAGGCTATTCTCGATATGAGTGAAAGAAATAGATTTTCTAAGGGAATATTTAGTTATGTAGGATTTAAGACTTATTATGATACTTATAAAGTTAAAGCTAGAAATGCTGGTACTTCTAAATGGAGTACACTTAAGTTATTTAATTATGCTTTTGATGGTATAGTTAGTTTTAGTACTAAGCCACTTAGATTTGCTACTTATACAGGTATTCTTACTAGTTTTATAGCTTTCATTTATTTGATTGTTATACTTATTAAAACATTCACTACTGGAGTAGATACTCCTGGGTACGCATCACTTATGTGTGTTATGTTGTTCCTTGGTGGTATTCAATTAATATTCCTTGGTATAATCGGAGAATATTTAGGTAAGACTTATAATGAAACTAAGAGAAGACCTATATTTATAGCTCGTGAACGTATTGGTTTTGATGAGGACTTTCTATAATGAAAAATATTATTGATAAAGGAATTAAGTTATATAAGAAGTATGAAGAAATAGTTAATTACTTGATAGTCGGTGGACTTACTACTGTTGTTAGTCTTGGTGCATATTATTTTTGTGTTTATACTTTTTTAAATCCTGATAATGCTTTTCAGTTACAAGTAGCTAATATTATTTCATGGATAAGTGCTGTTACTTTTGCTTATTTTACTAATAGAACTTTCGTGTTTAAGAGTAAGAGAACTGATATATTTAAAGAAGCAGTTAGTTTCTATGGTTCAAGAGTAGCAACTCTTCTTATGGATATGGGTATTATGTTTCTATTCGTTACTGTGTTTCACTTTAATGATAAAATTATGAAATTAGTGGTGCAAGTCATCGTTACAGTGTTAAATTATGTATTTAGTAAATTATTAGTATTTAAGAATAAATAATGATATGTTATTATATAATTAGAAAGGAGATATTATGAGTTTTGGAAATGATTATGGAGCATTAGATTATGGATATAGTAGTCCTTCATTATTCTCAAGTGATTCTAGTGTATGGATTATTATCTCTATAGTTGTTGCTATTGTCGGAGGAATTTGTTTATACTTTACAGTTTTTTCTGATAATAATGAAGGTAAGTATACTGGATTTATGGCTAAGTTATATGAGTTTGTTAAGTTTAAAAAAATGTATATAACTACTATATTAAAAGTATCTTATTTAATAGTAGCAATCTATTTGACATTATCATCTTTTGCTTTAATTAGTACAAATTTCTTATTATTCCTACTTACACTTATAGGTGGTAACTTACTTTTGAGAATTGTTTATGAATTTTCATTAGTATTATTATCTATTCAAGAAAATGTATCTGAAATTAATAAGAAGATTAAAAAATAAGTTCAATTCATTTTGAACTTATTTTATATTGGTTAGTTGTACATTGCTTTTAGCGTTAGTGCTTAGTGGAGCAAATGCTCCATCTTTATAAAGAATATAAGCTGCTGCTCCTATCATTGCTGCATTATCTGTGCAGTATTTTTTTGGTGGCATATACAT
>CAKONA010000122.1 GCA_934096785.1 uncultured Bacilli bacterium
TTTATCAAACAAAGGTATTAATGACATAGTAATTCCATCAATACTAATTGAAAGATGGAATGCTAAAGAAAGAACTATAATTGAAAAATCTAAAAGAATGGAAGATGATATAAACTACATTGAATCTAAAAAGGAAGAGCATGTTATGATACAAAGTAACTTAACTGAAAAGTTAATAAGAACGTTCATGAGAATAGTTAGTCATAATAATACATTTGAAGTAACATCATATCCATTTGACACGGATTCATCTCTTCATATAAGAATAAATGATAGTATTGAATGTAATAATACATTATTAAGTGAAACTTTTAATATTGGAAAAGAAAATAATAGAAAAATATGATATAATTAATTAAACGGAGGAAGATATGCTTGTAAGTAGAAATTGGAAAGATTATGAATGCATTGATGCTGGCAATGGTGAAAAGTTAGAAAGATGGAAAAATGTTATTCTAAGAAGACCAGACCCATGGGCTTTATGGACACATAAAGATACTAAGGAATGGAATAATTATCATGCTGTGTACCATAGAAGTGATAAAGGTGGAGGCTACTGGGAAAACAGAAAAACATTTCCTGAATACTGGACAGTTGAATATAGAAATCTTACTCTTAAAGTAAGCCCTACTGGATTTAAACACACTGGTCTTTTCCCTGAACAAGCTGCTAACTGGGACTTCATAATGGAGAAGATAAAAAATGCTAAGAGACCTATTAAAGTCCTTAACTTGTTCGCATACACCGGAGCTGCTACAATGGCTGCATCAAGTGCTGGAGCAGTAGAAGTAGTACACGTAGATGCATCAAAAGGAATGAATGACTGGGCAAAAGAAAATGCTAAACTATCAGGCCTAGAAAACAACAAAATAAGATACATCTGTGATGACTGTCTTAAATTCGTAGAACGTGAGAAAAAAAGAGGCAATAAGTATGATGCTATAATAATGGACCCTCCAACATATGGAAGAGGCCCATCCAAAGAACTATGGCGATTCGAAGATAGCCTAAATAAACTAATAGACTCATGCATAGACATACTAAATGATGAACCTCTATTCTTACTTATAAGTTCATATACAAAAGGTATAACACCAGAAATACTTAAAAACATCTTAGAAACAAGTACCGAAGAAAAACTAAAAAATGGAAAAATAACAACAGATGAAATAGGAATACAAATATCAAAAAGAAATATGATACTTCCTTGTGGAGTTTATGGAAGGTGGGAAAAAAATGAAAGTTAAAATGGCAATAAAAGGAGTATTTATAACAGTATTATCTTTAATACTAATAGCTCTTTCAGTAATCGCATTCACTAAAGTAGATAAAACAGATGACTTATACGAAATGACTAAACAAAGAGATTATCAAATAATAGATAAAAATGATGAATGTACTCAAAAGTATGAAGATTGCTTCTATAAGAAAGATGGAGTAAACTACTGCTATGAATGTAAAAAAAGTAAAGAAGTACTATTACAATGGCAAGATGGTTCTCAAACTAAATTAATAGATTCATTAAATGATGGAAAAGTAACTATTGAATCATTAATTGAACATGGACTTAAGGTAGTAACTAATAATGATTAATATTATCTATGAAGATAATCATCTTTTAGTAGTAGAAAAACCAATAAACGTAATAACTCAAGAAGATAATACTAAAGATAAAGATTTACTCTCAATTCTAAAAGAATACATAAAAGAAAAATATAATAAACCAGGTAATGTATACTTAGGACTTGTTCATAGATTAGATAGACCAGTAGGTGGAATAATGGTATTCGCAAGAACATCAAAAGCCGCATCTCGTCTAAGTGAACAAATAAGAAATAAAACATTCAAGAAAACATATAACGCAGTTGTTATAGGTAATATAGAAATGTCAGGTAAACTAAAAGACTATCTATTAAAAGATGAAAAGACTAACATAGTAAAAGTAGATAAAAAGGGTAAAGAAGCAATTCTTAACTTTAAGAAACTTAATTACAAAGATAATATGTCTTTAGTAGAAATAAATCTTGAAACTGGAAGAAGTCATCAAATAAGAGTACAAATGTCACATCATGGATACCCTTTATATGGTGATCAAAAATACAATAAGAATTCTAAAGTAGGTGAGCAAATAGCCTTGTTTTCTAAAAAAATAGAATTTGTTCATCCAACTACTAAAGAAAAGTTAACATTTGAATTAGATTTACCTAATCGTTATCCATTTACTATATTTAAATAAGGAGCGTTATGAAGAAGAAACTAACAATTGAAGTAGATATAAGAGATAAACAACATTTTATGAGTAGATACAATGAAAATACATTAGACCCAGAGTTAAAAGACTACTTATTAAATGAACTAACTGGATACGACATAAATACTAAATTAAATATAGTAATAGATGCTAAATTCAAATTAACAAGTGATGAAAAAGAACATTATAAGAAATTAATCATAAAAGAATTCAAAGAAAGTAATGATGAAATAGAATATGAAATTAAAGAAGGAAATAAAAAGAAGATAACACTTTTCTTAATTGGAGTATTCTTCATAATAGCTTCATACTTTTTTAGTCACATAATGGGTGAAATACTAGAAGAAGTATTAATGGTATTCGGATGGGTAGTTTTATGGGAAGTTGCTTATGCTATATTCTTCACAGATGTTACAAGAAGAAGAAAAATTAAAAGAAACAATCAAATAATACATTCAAACATAACATATAAAGAATAAAAAGGTGATAACATGAATTTTGAAAATGATACAAATTATTTAGATCAACACTTTCTAATAGATAGAAGTATTATAAATCTATTCGTAGATAGTGCAGAATTAAAACCAACAGATAATGTAGTTGAAATAGGCCCGGGCAAATGTGAAATAAGCGATATAATCGCTAAACGTTCAGGCCATCTAACATGCATTGAAATAGATAGGAATTTAGAGCACTTTATAAACGTTCTAAAAGACAAACATGATAATGTAGATGTTATATATGGAAACGCATTAAACGTTTATATACCACCTTGTGATAAGATAATATCCGCACTTCCATACTCAATAACAGAACCATTCATTGAAAAACTACTTAGATGTGAATTTGATATGTGTATCCTTATAGTAGGAAAGAAATTCGCAGATGCAGTAGTAAACAAATCATTAACAAAACTATCTTTGCTTACTAACTCATTCTTTGATGCAAGTAAAATAATGGATATAACACCAGATGCATTCGACCCATCACCAAGAGTTATGTCATCAATGATAAGACTTGTAAAAGTAAAAAGAGAAGACTTAAAATTTAGTTTCAAAAGATTTGTATTTAGAGAAATGTTCTTTCATAGAGATAGAAAACTAAAAAACAATCTTATGGAAGCACTAATAGAATTTGCTAAACTACATGATAAAAAACTAACTAAAAAAGAAAGTAAAAGTATTATAGAAGACTATAATATACCAAAAGAAACATTAAATAAATTAATGGAAAATCTTACAAACGAAGAATATGAATTAATTTATAATACTCTTAAATAGGAGGCGCAAATAAAAGATGTGTTAGAAAAAATATAGAACACATCTTTTTAAAAATAAATATATAATAGATAGATTTTATTATGAAGCAATAGTTTTAGCAATGATAATATAACAATCATCAGGGAAGTCTGAACATATTAAAAAATCACATTTATAATTCTTATTAGAATATATTTTGTTTTTTAAATATAATATCCATTCATTATATGATTGAAACTTTTTTCCATTGTGACTATTATGAATGCATGGACATAAATAAA
>CAKONA010000123.1 GCA_934096785.1 uncultured Bacilli bacterium
CATACATGATTATACTAATATACTTGACCTAATAAAGGGGGTATATAGAGATGTATTCTAGAAATTCATTTGGTTCATTTTATCCAGTAGACTCTTCAGTACATAAATTAAATCCAGTTATAAAACTATTTAACTTTATAATAGCGATAGTTCTTATGATATTAACAGATTCATTATATATAAATTTATTCTTATTTGGACTAGTACTTTGTATGGAAATACTTAGTTTTGTACCATTTAGATATTACTTTAGAACATTTTATTCATTAAGATATATCTATATACTTATAGTATTTGTTTGTTACTACTTTAATCAAAATATACAAGCGACACTTACATACTTAATAAAATTTATAACGTTAGTAGAGTACTTAAATATGCTTGCATTTACTACTTCACCAAGTGAAAGTGCTTATGGAATAGAGAAGTTCTTATCATATTTTAACTTTCTATATTTACCAATTACTAAGTTTGCATTTAAAATAAATAAGATGCTTAGATATATTCCTTTAATGTTAACAGTTGAATACAAGGCATTAAAAGCAGAAGCAAGTAGAGGAATAGATTACTTTCATTCAAATATATTCGGAAGAAGTAATGCAGTTGGTACTATATATGGAAATATACATAGACTTACTAAAAGAAAAAGTAGAGATATTGCTTTCGCATCAGAATTAAGACTTTATAATAGAAAAAGATATAGAACTAATTATAGAACTAATAAAGTAGGATTTTATGATATATTTTATACTGCATTTCATTTATTACTTATATATGCTTATTTAGTACAAAAAGGAGTAGTGGTAATAAAATGAAATATTTAGTTAATTTAAGTTATAATGGTTCTAAGTATTATGGCTATCAAATTCAAAAGAATAAAGATACAGTAGAAGGAGAACTTGAGAAGGTATTATCTAAAATATTTAATAGAAGTATTAATACTATAGGCGCATCTCGTACAGATAAAGGAGTACATGCTTTAAATCAGTATTGTACTTTTGAAGTAGATAAAGATGTAAATGTAAAGAAACTTATGCATAGTGTAAACTCAATGTTAAGTGAAAATATTTACGTAAAGAGTATTAAAAAGATAGATGATTCTTTTAATGTTAGACATGATGTTAAAAGAAAAGAATATATATATAAAATAAATATGGGAGAATATAATCCTATAGAAAGTGAATATGTATATCAATATTGTAAAAGTATTGATAGAAACCTTTTAGATATATTTATTAATCAGTTTAAAGGAACTCATAATTATAGAAGCTTTACATCTGATAAAGATAATGGTAATTATGTAAGAGATGTAGTAATCGATTATAAAATTGAAAAGAAAATACTTTATTTAAGATTTGAATCAAGTGGATTCTTAAGATATATGATAAGAAATATAGTTGGACTTCTATTAGATATAAATGATAATAAGAAAAGTATTTGTGAAATAGAAGATATATTTAATAAGATGGATAGAACTTCTTTAGGGAGGTGTGCAAGTCCAGTAGGACTTTATCTTAATAAAATAGAATATTAGACTAAATAAAGTCTTTTATTTTGAAAAAAATTATTATATAATTATTTTAGTGTAGGTGAAAATATGAATAAAGATAAGGTAAAAGATTATATATTTTTTGGTATTGTATCTATATTATGTTTAGCTATAATTGGTATTACTTATGCATATTTTAGTTTACAAGTAGAAGGTAATGGTAAAGATATAGTACTTAATAGTGGCAGTTTAAAGCTAAGATATACTGATGGAGAAGTTATTACTTTAAGTAGTGCTTATCCAGGAGATACTATTAGTAAGACTGTTACTGTTGAAAATACCGGTACTAGAAATGCTACTTATTCTTTATACTGGAGTGACTTAATTAATACTATTCTTAAAGATGAATTATCTCTTACTATGGAATGTAAAAGTTATAAAAATTATGGAAAGAGTAATCAAACTGAAAGTGGAACATGTTCTAATATTGAAACAACTGTTCCTTATAGCGAAGAATCATCTAGTACAGCAATAAAGAAAAACATTTCTATTGAAACTGGAATAACTCAAGAATACAAGATAACTGTTATATTTGAAAATAAGGATTATGACCAAAACTATAACATGAAAAAATCATTTGCTGGTAAAGTGGATGTTCGTGAATATATTGCTCCAACTACTACATATTGTACTTTTAGTGGTGACTTAACACAAGGAGCAGAATTTGTAAAAGGAAATTATACTTATAGATATAAACAAGAGTATGAACAACTTAAAGGTGATGTCAGTTCTTCATTGAACAATGATGGCGTTAGATTTATGGCTAGTCAAATACAATATGGATGGAATGATTCTGACATTGATGGGTGGGGAGTTCACATGTCTAATGAAGAAGCAACTAGTCTGTCAGAGGCACCATGTACTTTTATTAATGACAAACCAGTTGTTTCATATGCATATATGTTTTTTCAAAGTAATCTAGAATCAATTAATGTTAGTAAATTTGATACAAGCAATGTAACCAGTATGGAAAGTATGTTTGATGAAACTGCTGCAACAGAGATAAGAGGACTTGATAATTTAAATACTAGTAAAGTAACTAATATGAATAGCATGTTTAGAGCTACACATAATCTTAAAACATTAAATTTAGGAGACTTTAATACAAGTAATGTAACTAATATGAATTCAATGTTTTATGAATGTGGAGCAGATAAGATTAGTGGTATCGAAAATTTTGATACAAGTAAAGTTACTGATATGAGTCATATGTTTGAAAGCACTTATGCTACTGAAATAAGAGGAATTGAAAAATTAAATACTAGCAATGTGACTGATATGAATTATATGTTTGCTTGGAATGGCTTAACTTCAATAAATTTAAGTAACTTTGATACAAGTAAAGTAACAAATATGAGCGGTATGTTTAGTGGAAGCGAAGCTTTAACGTTAGATTTGAGTAGTTTGGATACAAGTAATGTTACTGATATGGGAGGTATGTTTTACTATAATAAAGCAACTGAAATAAAAGGAATGGATAAATGGAATACTAAAAGTGTTGTGACTGTTTTTAATATGTTTGCAGAATCTAAAGTTGAAATTATAGACTTAAGTGCTTTTGATTTTGCTAACATCACTTCATATAGTAATCTATTTGTTAATGCTTCTGCAACTAAAGGATATGCTAAAGATGAAACTAATGTTACTTTATTAAATAGTTCAAGTGCAGTAAGCAAACCGAGTACATTAACTTTTACTGTTAAACCTTAGGGATAGCGTATGTTATCTCTTTTTCTTTTGAAAAAAATATTGTATGTGAAAAAAAATTGTGATAAAATTATCTTAAGAATAGAGAGGAAGGTTTTTTGATATGCTTGGAAAAGTTCTTACAATAACTAAGAATAGTGCTGTTGTAGCAATTAACAAAGAAACTGTTCGTGGTATTAAAGATTTAATTAACTTACATGTAGTTTTTGAGGATGCTGATAAAAAGATTTTAGGAGAGGTAGATTCTATTGAACAAGATACTATTAAGGTTAGTTTCTTAGGTGAACTTACTGATCATGATTTTATTGGTGGACTTATTAAAAAACCTAGCCTTGATGCGAACGTTAGAATTATTAATCAAGAAGAATTAAAGATACTTACTGGAGATGAAAATAGAAGTCTTAGACTTGGAGTAAGTCCTTTGTATAATGAATTTCCATTAAATGTCAGTATTGATGAATTATTTTCTAACCATACTGCTATCTTTGGTAATACTGGTAGTGGTAAAACTTATGGTATATGTAG
>CAKONA010000124.1 GCA_934096785.1 uncultured Bacilli bacterium
TTATTAATCAATGTAATATAAATATTAAAAGAATAAAAAAACTTAACAAGATTTATAAGAAGGATTTAGAAGATTTTAAAATAACGATAGGTGGGACTACAATTTTTAAAATTTATCCTATTATTATTAGAAAAATTACATTTACTACGAATGATATAGTAGAGGAAAGTAAAATTCATATTAACTCTATAAATAAAGTATTAAATAAATTAGTTGAACAAGGTTATCTTATTAAAGAAAAAAAGAAGGGGACAACAAGGGTAACATTTACTTATAAAAATATGTATGAAGTATTTGTTAATGGTAATAATTAAAAACACATATTTATTGTTGATTTTGTTTACATAAAATATGTGTTTCTTTATTTTATTTATAAAAACATGTTAAAAATCATAGTATAATTATCTTTTTTGAAAAAAATATGTGAAATTTTTAGAAAAATTAATAATACTATTTATTTAATAAGAAATATTTGTTATAATTATGTAGTCTTTTTGAGACAAAATAATTATAGGATAACATACATTTTGTTATGTAAATATTAATTTATGTAATTTTTAGTGTATATGCTTTGTATATTTTAATAAAACTTTATTAAAATTTTATTAAAATATTAAATGTATAGTACAGCATTACATAAATAATTTATAAAACAATGTAAAATGTTAGTTAGGTGGATTGATATATGACAAAGTTTAGAAGAGAATTTAAATTTGATGAAGATATTATTAGAACAGTTGCTTATAATGTAATTAAGTACAGAAAGTTAAATGGTATTACACAGGAACAATTAGCTATTGATATTGGCTTATCTCCTGAATTTATTAGAAAGTTTGAAAGTACAAAAGGAATCGAAGGATTATCTTTACTTTCACTTTATAAGATATCTATTGTACTAGATACATCTATCGAGAAGTTCTTCGAATCAATTGAAGAATAATTTATTGTTCTTTAATCAAATTTATAACATTAATTAAAGTTTATCTTATATAAAGTTTATTTCTTTATATTTAGATAAATTTTTTAGTTGTCATTTTTATTTATATGCTTTACATTGTTAATTATTTTATATATTTAATTCTGTTAATATGCAATTTATGTATAAATTTTTGTTTATAATTTATCAAAAAGTGCGATTTTTCTTGAAATATTGTTTAAAATGGTGTATTATTAAGTGCGTATCTATGAGGGGATGAGATTTATGGAAAAAATTATTAATTTTGCTGTTGTTGCTCATGTTGATGCTGGAAAAAGTACATTAGTAGATGCTTTATTGAAACAAAATGGAGTATTTAGAGATAATGAACAAGTAGTCGACTGTGTAATGGATAGTGGAGATTTAGAACGTGAACGTGGTATTACAATTACTGCTAAAAACTGTTCTATTAAATATAAGGGTATAAAAATGAATATTGTTGATACCCCAGGACATGCCGATTTTTCTAGTGAAATCGAAAGAATTATTAAAACAGTTGATACTGTTGTATTATTAGTTGATTCATCAGAAGGTGTTATGCCTCAAACTAGGTTTGTATTAAAAGAGGCATTAAAATATGGGCTTAAACCAATTCTATTTATTAATAAGATAGATAAAAAAGATGCACGTTGTGAAGAAGTAGTTAACATGACATTTGATTTATTCTGTGAACTTGGTGCTACTAATGAGCAACTTGATTTTAAAATTTTATATGGTATAGCTAAGGATGGAATTGCTAAATATGAAGAAAATGATGATAATAAGGATATTTCACCACTATTAGACACTATAATCGAAACTACAAAACCATTTGAAGGAAATGAAAATGATCCTTTACAATTACAAATTTCTTCATTAGATTATGATGATTATATTGGAAGACTTGGTATTGGTAGAATTAATAAAGGTAAAATTAAAGTTGGAGAAACAGTAGCAATAGCTAAAAACAATGGAGAGTTAACTAAAGAAAGAATAACTAAAATATTTATAAATGAAGGTATTAAGAGAAAAGAAGTAACAGAGGCTTACTATGGAGACATTGTTATAGTTGCTGGATGCCCTGAAATTTCAATAGGTGATACAATTTGCGATGTTAACCATGTTGAAGCATTACCTAAAATCGAAATAGAAAAACCTACATTATCAATGAATTTCATGGTAAATAGTAGTCCATTTGCTGGAAAAGTTGGTAAATTTGTAACATCAAGACACTTAAGAGATAGATTAAATGCTGAACTTGAACGTAATGTTGGACTTGAAGTAGAAGAATTACCTACAAGTGATGGATTTAAAGTATCTGGTCGTGGAGAATTACATTTATCAATTTTAATTGAAAATATGAGAAGAGAAGGATACGAATTAGGAGTATCTAAACCAGAAGTTATTTTCCATGAAATAGATGGCGTAAAATGTGAGCCATATGAAAGAGTAGTTATAACAGTACCAAACGATTACTCAGGTAATGTAATAAGTGATTTAAGTGAAAGAAAAGGTACTATGGAAATAATGGAACCTGCAGAAGACAATTATGTTAGATTAGAATTTGTAGTTCCAACAAGAGGTTTAATAGGATATAGAAGTAACTTTATTACAAATACTAAAGGTGAAGGTATTATGGTACGTAGTTTTGAAGATTATAGACCATATGCTGGAGAAATATCTGGACGTAAAAATGGAGTTCTTGTATCTATGGAAAGTGGAAAAGCATTTGGGTATGCATTATATAATTTGTTAGATAGAGGTACTATGATTATAGAACCATCTACTGAAATATATTCAGGTATGATTATTGGAATTCATAACAGAGAAAATGATTTAAATGTTAATCCATGTAAGAATAAAGAATTCTCAAATACACGTTCATCAGGTAGTGATGAAGCTATTATTCTTCCTAGACCTAGAACATTCACTTTAGAAGAAGCACTTGAATTTATTGAAAAAGATGAGTTAGTAGAAGTGACACCTGATGCAATTAGATTACGTAAAAAGATTCTTGATGAGAAGGAAAGATATAGAAATAATAGATAAAACAAAAGACTTAAGAAAATTAACTCTTAAGTCTTTTTAAATAGATTCTACTTTGATTTAAACTTGCTTAATATTCTTGCTGATGCAAAAATTATCGTGTCGCTATTTTTAATTGCTTGTTTTTTTCCTATAGCCTTTCCACCTACTGTTAAAGATGAAATAATAGAACTTACTAACAATGTAACTATTACAGTTGAGACATTTAATTTTGTTGATATATTTATTGCAAGCATTGCACCAATTGAACCACTTACAATACCACATATATCTCCGATAACATCGTTGCATATACTTGCGATAGTGCTAGAATTCTTTATTAAATAAACGCCTTCTTTAGAACCTTTTATTTTTTTTGCACTTTTTGCATGAAATGATGCTTCGTTGGCAGTTAGAACAGCAGTACCTATAATATCAAATAAAATTCCAATGCCTATAAAAATTATACATAGTATAATTAATAGTACTGTATTGTTAAATTTTGAAATTAAATAGTTAGAAGTACTACTAAAAATTAAAGCTATAAAAAAAGTCATTAAAAATGCCTTTAGAATCCAATTGTCTTTTTTCATTTCTAATAAACTCCCTTAAAAAATAGTATGGAATATTATAAATTAATTTTACGGCTTTGGTCGAGTTGAATTTCTCTAATTCCTACCATTAGTTACCTGCAGGCGATTTCTCTTTAAAAGAATTAATCACTTGTTACCATTAATGATCACTCGATCACCA
>CAKONA010000125.1 GCA_934096785.1 uncultured Bacilli bacterium
TAATTCTTATAACTCTTACATTCCATAATAACATGAAGTTCAAAGAAGTCTATTGTGTTTACTAAGTCTCCCCAATAAAAGTTATAACTTACTTTCTTATTTCCTCCATTATATACTTTTATCTTTTTAGTAATTGTGTCTCCTGGCATCGCATCTGCAAGCTTTAACTCAGTATCATCTATATAAGTTAACTTTAAGTCTCCAGTTTCCATCACAATATCTTTAGGTTTACCTTCTATCTCTAAACCAAAATAAGCATAAGTAATACCTATAATAGTTAAAACTAAAGCACTTATAAGTCCAATAAGTATATATTTTGTAACTTTATCTTTTTTCATATTAACCTCACAATTTAAATGTATTTTCCATACTTAAAGTATACACTCTTTCATATAAATCCATATATTTATTATCTACTTCTTCTAGAAGTTCACTTCTTGTCTTATTATTATCTTTAATAACAATCTTATCTTTATGACTCATTATATAATTATAAGCATATTTAGTTAAACTATCTATTAAACCATTTATCTTCTTTATACCATCTTCATATAATTCTTTAGATATAGCATTTCCGCCTATCTTACCATCTTTATGTTTCTTTTTAAATTGATTATATCCTCCAGTTAAATTATAAGAAGAAAGTGATATTAATAAGTCATCTTCCATATTACTAAGAGTCTTATCATCCTTAATAACAGATTCTATTAAACTCTTATATTTTCTTAAAGTAGTTTTATATAGTTTATTATACGATTCAACTTCTGTTTCATCTTTTGCATTCATTCTATATTTCTTATATGATTCAGCATTCATTCCATTAAACTTTAAATCTCCTAAAGTATATATAGAATCCATTAATGAAGAAGTATATTCAGATTTATTAAGAGTGTATTCTTCTATTCTTTCAGTATCTGCTTTAGAATAAGCATTATCTTCCATACTCTCTATATTAACAAGTTCAACTAAGAAAGAAGTACCTAATGTATCAGTAACTAACTTTTCTCTCTCATCACATAAATCATATAGAATCTTACTTAACTTACGAGCTTTATCACTATTTTGATCTAACTTAAATATTTCACTCTTAATCTTCTTTATTTTAAGATTTAATTTATAAAGTTCTTCAACTTTAGGTGCATTGCTTAACTTTATAATCTTTATTTCATTTTCTTTTCTTCTTTTTTCTTCTTGTTTCTTTAATTCTTCTTCTTTTCTTTTATCAATTTTATTTTTAACTTCACTATCTTCTTTTTTATTTAAATATTTATTAAATATATCTACTAATTTATCATAACATTTAATTTGAGGAGCTACACCTCTTGCTTCTTCTACAAATTTATTTCTTTCTTCTACTGTTTTAGCTCTTTCAAATTGTTTTCTAATACTATTATATTTATTTATTAGTACTTCTCTTTCATCAGATATTCTTTTTCTCTCTTCTTCTACTTCCATAACACTATTAAATGTTATTATTCTTTTATTAGTACTTTGAAGTATCTCATATTGACGTCTTAAATCAGTAAAAGCATATTTTATATTATCGTATTCTAAAGAGTGAGTATCAAGTGTAGGTAATTTACTTTGTAACTCAATTAATTTGTTATACATAGGCATCATTATAGCATATATATCTTTATTAATTTGTTTAATAGTTTCTCTATCTTGCACCCTTATCTCTCCTTATCATTAGCTATATATATAATACCATATTTAATATTTTTATACAAATGAAAAAGTACAATTTCTGTACTTTTTAACTCTTAACTGTAAAGGTAAATGTTGTAGGTTTAGATGAACTATTATTGAGTAATACCTGTACCTATTGATATATTAGTTTTAATATTACTATCTATTCTATCATACACAAGTGGTACAGTCTTTTCAATATTATCACATGTTCCACTTTCAGCCTGACTACTTGTTCCATACCCTGTATAACTCTTACATTCCATATTAAGAGTTAACTCATTTCTAAGCATCTCATTTAATAAGTTATCCCAATATAAAGAATATTTTACATCTTTACCACCAATATTTTCAACTGTTATAGTTTTAGTAACTGAGTCTCCCGGTACAGAATTACTTAAAGTTAAAGGAGTATTATCTGTATATTTTAGTCTTAAGTCACCAGTATCAACTACTATATCTTTTCCACTACCCTCAATTTGTAAAGCAAAATAAGAATAGGTAACACCAATTATAACAATTGTTAAAGTAACTATAAATGTAACAAACAACACTTTGATTAATCTATCTCTATTCAGATTACCACCTATTCTATATTTTAAAATATTTCATTTAAAAAGTCACTATTTTTTTAGTGACTATTTCTTCATATGTACATCCATTTGAGGATAAGGTATTTCAATTTTATTTTTGTCAAATTCTTTCTTAACATTTTCCATTATTCTAAAGTATGCTGTCCAGTAATCACTTGTTTTAGTCCATGCTCTAAATACAATACCAATAGATGAATCCTTATGATACATTACTCCTACTAAAGTTGGTTTATCTTTAAGTATTAATTCTTCATTTTGAATAACATCATTAAGTACTTTTTTAGCTTTATCTACATTAGTATCATAGCTAACATCAAATACTATATTAAACATTCTATTTTTACATGCTGTATAATTTGTTATATTTGAGTTTGATAGTGTTCCATTAGGAAGTTGAACTACTATATTGTCTATTCCAACTATTGTAGTATAAAATAATGATATTGATTTTACAGTTCCTTCTTTTCCACCTGCTTCTATATAGTCACCAACACCAAATGGTTTAAATATAAGTAACATTATTCCACCAGCCAAATTAGAAAGTCCTCCTTGTAATGCTAAACCAACTGCAACCGCACAAGAACCTAATATTGTAATTAATGATGTCATTGGTATTCCAACAATACTTAACACTGTCACGAATAATAATAATTTTAATGATATAGTTATAAAACTAATAACAAAACTTCTAACACTTGGATCTTCTAATTTACTTAATTTATGTTCCTTTCTAAGCCATTTCTCTACTGACTTAATAATTTTATTACCTATTAATAGTATAATTATAGATATAACTAATTTAATACATAAATCAGTTCCACCTTCAATAATCTTTTCTAATATCTTCTCCATTTTATCTTTACCTCCATGATTATTATATCACGATTTAGAATTATAATGAAACTATTTCATAACTTTTTGTGGTCCTAATTTGGGACCGCAAAACAATAATCTTTCATTTACAACTTGAGGTCCCAATTTGGGACCTCAAGTAATTTAAACACATTCGCATACTTTTTCTACCATCATTTTTGCCATTTCACTATCATTAATTTTATAAATATAACTATATTTCTTACCAATATCTTTTAAAGACATACCACTAATATATACATCTTTTCTATCTAAAATGATATATCTATCATGAAACTTATTAGAGTTTTTAAATCTAATATTAGAATACTGTTCACTGTACTTTTTAACTAGTGCATCATCTAAATTTTTAGAAATAACAATTATTTTTTTATCTATATTTCTAAAAATATCAAAAAGCTCTTTACTAGCATAATTATCAACAATTATAATTTCATTATTTGCTT
>CAKONA010000126.1 GCA_934096785.1 uncultured Bacilli bacterium
TAAATACTATTTCTGTATATAACTATATATTAATAGCTTTTAGCTACTAAGACCTCAAAATTAAAAATACAAGAGTAAAAAGCACTCTTGTACTAAAAATACAAATATTAATATCGGAGGATTAATACTATTTTCATAATCTCCTGGCGTATGGTACGGTAGTACCAGTAGCCATATTAAGCACAAAAAAGATGTAGCTTTCACTACACCTTAGTTATTTAAATAAGTGGTTTTCTATTACGAATTTTATCATCTACCACGTACCTAATTGCATTTTCTAATTCTTCTATATCTATATCTTCAATTTCTATACTATCAATATCTTCTATGACTTCTTTTATTTCTATATATAATGGTATACATCCTTTATACATCATTTTATACTTTCTACGGCTACTAAATTCAGCTTTCATATCAAAACTTTCTTTACATACCTTCTTTAATATGCTTTCAAACAACCCTATTTTAGTCATAACTAACAACTCCTATAATATTTTTATTTACTATTATATTTCTATATATTTCCTTAAATACCTTTATACACCCCCCAAATGTTTGGGGTGGAATGAAGTGCAACGAAATGACATGGGGTTAGATTATACTTTACTTTTCTTTAAGGCTTACGCCCTTCCCAGCAACAAACACTCCGCTATGCTACATGTTTGTCTTGGGATTCTCTTTTTTCCGTTACACTACAAAAATCGAATATCATCAGCTTTACTAAATCACTTGTCAATTTTGGGGTATTTTGCATGGATTTTTTACTACTTCTATTATATATAATAGATTAACCACTTTTTCCACCTAAAACACCCCATTTTTGACAACTCTAATTAATTATTTTTAACTAACCAATACCATTTACCATTAAATCGTTTATCTGATTTTTCTATTATATATGGAATATTAAATGTAACTAATAGCTTATTAATTACCTTGTATCCACAATTACCCTTACCTTTAGTTAATTTATTAATCATAGTTGTAAAATCTGAAGTTATATAATTTTGTAATTCTACTTGTTCTTTATCAAATAATTTAACTCCAACCAAATCAGCTAAATATATTTCTAAAGCACATTTATTATTATTTACTTCCATCTTTTTAACCTCTTTTTTACTATCCTTTTTAACTTCTTGCCCGTAATTGAATATATATGTACCATCATTCTTATATGTTTTAACTATATATCCTTTGTTAATTAAATCATTAGATAAACTTTTAAAGCTAATATCAGCGTCTAATGGCTTTATAGCATACTTATATACTAATTCTTTCTTTAATTTACTATCTAACTTAATCCCTATATACTTCTCATCTATATCCTTTGTATTTGGTACAAGTATTTTATCAACATATTCACCATTTTTATCTCTAGTTGCTTTTACAAATAAAACCTCAATATCATGTCTTATTCTATTCCTTGCTTGAATTTGATAATCTTTATTTGAATTATCTATAATACATATTTGTACTCTATCATCTCTTAAATTCCAACCTGTTTCATAACCACTATTTACGATTATTACATCTAAATCATCAGGCAAAGTACCTTTATTAGTATCTTGTCCATCAATTCCATTTAAAAGTCTAGTCCTTAAAGAAAGCTGATTCTCAGTCATTGTTGGAATTGCTTCTTCTATTTCATTGCCATTTTCATCAATATTCTTTATTATTTGTTTATTATTGATAGAACATAACCATTCGGCTTTAAGACCTATATTTTCAAAGTATTTTTTATATTCCTTAGATTTTTTAATAGTATTAGTATTTATATATATTTTTCTTCCATTAAGTTTGCTATAATCAAAAGTTTTTATTTGATTCATTATACAATTTGTGTATATTGGCTTAAAATTAACTGATCTTATAGTTTCTAATTCTTGTTTATTAAATATTGTTCTAATATTCCCAAAATCAAAATCACTATTAACTTCTTTAAATCTATATATTACCCTTGGAGTTGCGCTTAACCCTATACATAATACATTTTTACTTATATCTTTTAAGTTATCCAAAACCTCTGTATATGTTCCATCAGTATAAGTATTAGTTGCTTTATCAATGTTATATTTATTGCAATATGTAAATAAATTTTGTATCTCATCGAAAATGATACACTTAAAGTTATTTAATATTATATTGCTACATGATTCAGATTTTAGTAATGCTCCTAACTTAGAATATGTTAAAGTTTTTACTTCTCCCTTTATATTACTACCCTTATCCCTTGCTTCTATCAATCCACCATTTTTTAATTTTGTTGATACTTTATTTTCCGCCAAAGTAGAATCTTGCAGCATAGATGTATCACACACATATAATATTCTATTTAGCTCATTTCTCCACTTTTCCCCTTGTTCTATTCCTTCTACAAATTTATGTGTATTATCTAAAAGACTATTAAATACAAAGTAACTCTTTCCTGCTCCAGCATGAGCATTAACTAAGTTTATAGCCCCTTTTCTAAATTTCTTGTTATATTGTTCCATTGCTTGTGTTAAAGTTAATTTATTCATTATCAGTATTTTCTCCTTTATATTTTTATTTGTGTAATTTATTTTTTAATCTTGTTAATTCCGCAATTGCTTCTTTAAAGTTATCATCATTCTTAAAGCTCCATACAAATCTTCCTTTATTATTTATATCATCAAACTTATATGGAATTTGTCCTGTTATAAATGTTAAACTATTTGCTAACATTAAGCTTTTTACTACATAAAATTCTTTATTATCCATAACTCTAATACCACCTTTAAATCCTTATAAAATCGTTATTTTATTAGCTAGTAAGTTGCATTTAACAACCCACTAGCCCCCATTTTTAAACTATTTCTAATTCTAAGTTATATACAGTTTTATTCTTATTATCAATTTCTGCTGTAACTACTCTATAAGTCTTATTAACATCTATTAATTCAGCAAAATTATTATATATATAACCTATCATTTTACTATCATTTTTTAATTGTATTTGCTCTTGTTCTATGCCTTTTTTATCAGTAAAGCACCCTAAACCTATATTTAATACTAAATCCTTTTCTATAGCTGATTTAACACCACCACAACGGATTTTTACTACACCAGCACGTTTCTTTATGTTCTCATGTAAGTCTGCTTGTATATCTTTTTCTTTAAATTTAACATCTTCTTCTTTTCTATATTTGCAATACATCCAATCTATATCTCCATTTTCCTCATCTTTTTTATAGCTATAAGCATCAATAGTACCTTTTTCTTCAACCCTATTTTTATATACGTCCCAAAAAAACATTAAGATAAATCTAACGCTGACTTTACAATGCTTTAAAGTAGCAACTATTGTATTATCATCTAAGTTTAATTCTTTTATAGCTTTCATTGTTTCATAATCATTTTTATTAGATATTTCTTTATCTTTTCTATACTTTGCTCTTATGTCTTTATAGCTTGTCCAAGCTTTTATTAAATCATTTGATACAGCACTATTCTTATCTTCTTCTAATTCCATAAACTTAATAATCGAACTCGCACTATCTTGCCCCTTTTGAGACTCTATATTATCTAT
>CAKONA010000127.1 GCA_934096785.1 uncultured Bacilli bacterium
ATCTAAATCTTGTAAGTCATGAATATTAACAACATCTCTATAAGTATGAGGATGTACAAGTAAATAATTAATCCCCTCAGCATTTCTAGTAAAGTTATAAATACCTAAAGAAATTAGCTTAGATAAATAACTTTTACTTTCACTCTCAGGACTATTATCTAAAAGTAATATTACATTCTCCATATTGATATTCATAGCTAACTTTTGTAAATTATCAGTATTTTGATAATCACGTATCGCAGTAATATCAAGTATCATCTTATCATAATAGAAATTACTAAATGTGTCAATTATTTCATCAACATTAAATACACCTTCCATAGATTTCATAACTTCAATGTTTAATCCCATTAAAAGTTCTTTATATTTATTATAAACCATTACATTCATCTTATCATCTCCCCACTAATTGTTACAATTTAAATTACCTGTAACATCATAAAACATAGTCTTAGTTTCACCAGAAATAGGTAATTTTACAGTAATATCTAAAACTGGTATTGTAAGTGCTATAAAAGTAGTAACTTTATAATATATTTTACCATCACTAGGACAGAATTTCTTAAGACAATAGCCACCATTTTGCATAGTTCCATCTCCTCTACAACCTGCTTGTTCAGCAGCATCATAATTATATCCTAGACTCTTTATATATGAAAAAGCCATACCTTCAGTACTTGTTTCTTGTTTTAGTGCCTCAGTATTTAAATCATGAAGTCTACTACTGTTAGAGGACATAGTAAATCCTTCGTTTTTCTCTATAATATTTATTATTTCATTTTTAGTTCTAAAAGCCTTAGTATAACTAATTGAATAAGTTAAGAATCCAGCAAACAAAGCTATAAAGATTATAACTAATCCAGTTAACCAAGTACCACCCATAGCATCTTTCATTCTATTCCTCCTACATTAAAAATAGCCGTAAATGCCATTGACATCAATAAGCAACGACACCTACAGCATTTTTATTTTGTTTAAATAATTCAAATTAAATGAAACTAGTTTGTTTTACCATAATCAGCTGTTACACATTTACTACTTGTACTTTGTTCACCAGCTGGACAGCAAACCCAAACTTTAACTTGTGCATTTGAACCAGTATTATTTGAAATACCATTGATTGATGTAGCATCAGTTTGTAAAGCAACCCAATCAGTACCATAAGTTTTACATGTTTGAGTAACGATTGACTTTTGAATCATAGGCCAAACGAATACATAGAATAATGCTCCTACTGCAGCTATAGCAATGATTGTAATAACAGTCATGTTTAATTCTCCTGTAGCCTCTTTCATTTACTTATCCTCCTTTACTTTCTAATATAATTATACAATATCAATTTTAAGAAATCAATATATTTTACACATTCACATTACGCAGTAACAAACATTTGGAATATAGCAAGCACTAATATAACCATAACTCCTGCTCCTGTAGTTGTAAGCATAGTCATTGTTTTCTTTTCCATTTTATCTAAACGTTCTTTATATTTAGTTTCTCTAGATTTATTTTGTAAACTAGATATAGTCTTAGAAAACGCAAGCAATTGTTCTTGTTTTCTCTCTTGACTACCAAGACCTAATCTATAAAGAAGTCTCATCATACGCATACTATCACGAACAGGATATCTACGAGCAAAAGCCATATATGGTTCAATACTAGAGTCTCCTGCATCTATAGAAGCAATTAAATCTCTAAGTCCAGGTTTAAACATCTCTGGAGCTGTTTCTAAACTACGAGTAATTGCTACTGGTACAGTATAGTGTTGTATTAAGATTTCTAAACTCTTTAAGTAATATGGTAGTTTTAAATTTATATCATGAAGATGAACCTTATAATAACTTTTAACTTTATTATAGTCATCCTTAAACATAAAGTAAGCACCACCAAAACATATAACTAATTTAATAGCAAAGTTAAGACTTTGAATACTTGTAATAGAAAGAATAAGTAATAACAAGAATGTTATAATAGCAGTCTTAACTCTCTTTTGATACCTTAGGTTTAAATCAACTCTCTCTCCATACTTAGAAATAAGTAAAAAGTCATAATCATCTTCTTTTAACTTTGAAAATAATACCTTATTATCATCAACAAACTTATTAAAGTTAAAAGTACCTAAGTAGTTAAATAAAAATATAATAATTACTCCGACAACAAATATTTCCATTATTCAGCACCCACATCCTCATGGTAGTATTTTATACCAGACATTAAGAAGTATGTATTAATCAATATTACACCATGAAGTAATAATTGAACATACCATTGTTCTAACAATTGTGTATAACTAGAATCTCCTAGCAACAACTGTACTAATAATACAAGTAAGTAAAGTGCAACACCGAATGTACAGAATTGTTTATAGAATGTTGTTCTATCTATTCTATCACGATATACACTTTCTACTAGCATATCTATATCTTGAAGCATACCTTCTAAAGCCTCTCCTGAATCTTTAGAACCTTCTTTAGTAATTTGTAAGAATAATTGATGCATGTTTTTAACAACATAGTAATCATACTTTTCATTCATAAAACGTATAGCTTCATCAATAGTACCATTTTCATAAGACATTTGTATCATTTCCTTAACGTCTCCAAGTAGTGGTTCTTCAAGTACTTCAGAATCTCTTACTCCCTCTAATGCTTTAACGAATGATTGAGTAGTATTAAATTCCATTATTACGTTAGTGGTATATACTTGTATTTGTTCAAATATATATTCACTATATGCTTTCTTACATCTCATATAAGTTAAATATGGAATAACCATTATAGCAGCAGTAGCATAAACTATACTCCATATAATACTATAGAAATATAAGAATGATACAAACGCAGCACCTACACCAAATATAAGTATTTGAATTATATATTGACGAGTTGAATACTCTTGTCCAAGTTCCTTAGCTTTCTCACGAACAACCTTAAATGAATAAGGAGCATACTTTTCATAGGTACTACCTATTGTCTTAGTAATAAATTTGTATGAATTGTCACCAGTATTTTTTCTATAGATTACTACGAATATAACTATAGCAGCAACAATCAAAACTTCAATATACATATAACACCTCCATTACTAAATCTCTATCATTTCTATTTTATCAGTAGTATTATTCACTACATTATTTGCAGGATTAACATTATTAACACTATGATTTACACTAATAACACTAGGGTTTACAGTGTTAACATTCGTGTTAACATTATTTACATTTTCATTTACATTATCATTAGTAGTTGTAACTTCAGGTGTTACAGTATTATCATCTTCACTTGCATCCTTCATCTCACTACCTTTTGGTATAAATGGATCTTCCTGCATCATAACACCTTGTGAAGCAAGATAATCTATTAAATGAGAAGTTGGATTGTTATATACTTCATTCTCCATCAAATCACGAGAATAAAGTATATTAACCTTAGCTTCATTAGTAACATCATCTACATAAAACTCAACTACTTGAGTAATTTCTCTTTGAAATCTATTATATTTTTTAGAAAAGAAACCTTTAACATGTATACCTATTTGAATATA
>CAKONA010000128.1 GCA_934096785.1 uncultured Bacilli bacterium
GTGTTTGGGCCAATAAAATGATTTAAGTATTTAGCACAGTCTTCATTTGATAAGTGGCCTTCGTCACCAATGTTTCTGTATTTAATGTATTCAAACTTATTTCCGTTCATTTCCATTTCAACATCATGATTACTTTCTAGTAGGTATACTGTTTTGTTTTTCATTTTCTCATGGTATCTTGAATGTATCATACCTGTATCTGTCATGTATACTAGTGATTTTCCATCTTTTTCAAATACAAAGCCAAAGCCTTTTTTGTCATGGCTTATTGGTATTTTTGTAAAACTAATTCCCATGATGTTATCTAGTTCATCAAATAGTTCATAGTTCTTAATATAATCTTTCTTGTTGTATTCGTTTAATGTTTCAATTGATATGTATATTTTGGTATTGTAAACTCTATTAAATGAGTGTACACTTTTAACATGATCTGAGTGGGCATGTGTCACTATTATGAAATCTAAATCTTCAGGATTTTCTCCTATACTATAAAGTGCTTCTTTTAATTTTCCAAATTGAAGTCCTGCATCTATTAAAAATTTAACGTTATCTATATTAACAAAAGTAGAATTTCCACTACTACTGCTACCTAAAACTGTAATTTTCATATAACCACCATGAAGTATTATAGCATATTTTTAATTAAATTTTTATTCTTTTTCTTTAATATATCTCTTTAATAAAAATGTTAAGAAATATGGAAATGTATATATTTTGCCATTAAAGCCTATATTTTTATTACATAATTTTATGCCGTATTTAATATCTTTATAATTATCACTATCAATAAGATTATTTAAAGATGCAGTTGAATTGTCATTTGCTTTAACTTCTATTGGTATAAGTGAATCTTTATCTCGTATAAAGAAATCCATTTCTAACGTTCCCTTTTCATTTTTATAGAAATATAGATTATAGCCTTCTTTAACAAGCATGTCGCCTACGATATTTTCGTATATTGCACCTTTATATGTATTGAAGTTTTGATTTTTTCTTAAATCATCTTGCGCTTCTTCATCAAGTGACGCAATTAAAAGTCCTGTATCAGCAAAATATAGTCTATAATTTTCTGGATTGTAGTTTCCTTTAAGTGGCAACTCACATCTTTCCATGCAATAAGAAATATTAATTATTCCAGCATCTGATAGCCAATCAGAAACTCCTCTATATTCTCTATTTCTAGCACCATCTGTGATTTTTGAAATTTGAAATTTTTTATTTTCGTTTCCAAGAAACGTAGCTACTTTTCTATATGCATTTAAAATTCTTGCTTTATCAAAGCCTTCTGCATATTTTGCTATATCTTCTTCATAGTCTTTAAGTATTTGTTCTTGCATATTTAAAATACCACTAAAATTTTTATTTTCAATATATCTGGCAACAATTGCAGGCATGCCGCCTAGTACCATATAGTCTTTAAAATTTTCTATCATAACATTATATTGAATTTCAGTTAATGGTTTGCATTCTTTCATACATTCGTATAAATCATCTATTTGACTCTGCTTGTACCCTTTTGCCCATAAAAATTCTTCAAAATCCATTGAATGCATTGTATAATCTTGTTTATTTCCAACACTATTAGATTCAATTTCTTTATAATTAATACCCATCATTGAGCCAGAACATATAACATCATATCTATTATCAATATTGAATGCTTTCAATGATGTTGCACAATTAATACAATCTTGCATCTCATCAAAAAATATTAGTGTTTCTCCTGGTATAAATTCAAAATTGTTATTAATTAAAGATATATTACTGATAATTTTGTCAACATTAAATCCATTATCAAATATTGATTTAAACTCAGGCTGTAGAGCAAAATTGATTTCAACAAAGTATTTATAATTATTTTTTGCAAAATTCTCTATCGCATCTGTTTTTCCTATTTGTCTTGCACCTTTTATAATTAGTGGTAATCTATTTTTATCACTTTTCCACTCTAATAAAAATTCATCTATTTTTCTTTTTAGTCTCATTATAAGCTTCACCTCGATTTAATTTTATCATCTTTAATTAATATTTTCAATCACTTGTACACATTTTTCCAGTATTTTTTTAATGTTTTTACACATTTTTCCAGCATTTTTTTAATGTTTTTACACATTTTTTTCATATTGATGCCTTTTAATTAAAATTTTTACTAATTAATTTTATTGTTTGTCTATATATTCATAGTCTAATAAATTATCTTTGCTTACAATATTTTCTCCAAGTCTTGACTCAATATCTTTTCTTGTGTTGTTTGTGATCGTACCTCCTTCTTTGGCTATTATTCTGTTTGCTTCTAGTCCAATAGGTTTATGTTTTTCTGCAAGTTTGCTTGTTGTTGTTTTTCCTATGTCTGCAAGTAAAATTTCTAGTTCATCCATGTTATCTCTTAATGATTCTTTTCTTAAACCTTTAAATTCTTTATATTCCTTTGCAGTCATGCCTGACCATTCTTTATAAATATCATTTGTTAATACGGTAAGTATCTACCATTCTTTGTACAGTTATTGATGGGTCAAATACTTCATCTATTCTTTCTCTTCCTAGTCTTGCTAACCATAATTTAATAGGTTCAGCATTTTTACTTGGAATTGATTCGATTATTCTAAACATTCCTTCAATATCACACACATCTGTAAGTCGATATTTGCCATCTTGAGCCTTTAATTTCAACTGGTGACAATTTGTCACCATTTCATTTCCTTCGTTATTTAATCTTTGTTTAAGTTTATTCAAATATTTTCTTCCATCCTTACTCTCAGATAAAACACCAACTATATCTACAACATTAATATAGTATTTTTGTTCCTCCTTGTCCCATACTGTTCTGATTGTTTCACTATTAAACATTTTGTTTATTAAGTGCATTTGATTTTCTTTCATATTATTTTCTCCTATTAGTATTGTTAGCTATAAAAATCAAAAACACTTCTTTTTTACAAATATTTTTTATTTTATTACATTGTTTTAAACTTTTGATTCAAACCGTTACAAATTGTAACGAACTGATATTGTTATTTGTGCAAAAGAAAAGAAGCATTATGCTTCTTAAAGGTCAAATAAACTAAGTTGTGAACTTTCTGGTATTCCTTTGAATATTCCCATTGCTCTCATTTTGTCTACTAGAGTTTGAGATACTTTGCATCTTACTTGGAAGTCTTCGATACTTATGAATGGTCTTTTTTTAGCTTCTGCTTCGATGTTTTTAGCAACTGTTTCACCCAGTCCATCTATAGTAATGAATGGTGGAATTATAGTTTTATCATCTTCTACTCCAAATGTAAGTCCTTTTGATTTATAAAGATCAAACTCTGAAACTCTTATATGTCTTGCGGCCATTTCTAATGCAACATTCAAGCATTCTTGAACGCCTGATTCTTTATTTGTAGCGTCGTATCCTTTACCTTTTATTTCTAATATTCTTGTTTTAATTGCATCATATCCTTTAATCATTGCTTCTATATCGAAGTCTGTTGCTTTTGTACTGAACCATGATGCGTAGAAGTATGCTGG
>CAKONA010000129.1 GCA_934096785.1 uncultured Bacilli bacterium
TTCTTAAACTCCTTATCTAAATAATAAAATTCTATATTCTGAAATGGTAAGTTGATTGCCTCTATGTGATAGTAGGCATTATTTTTTTGTTTGTAATAGTGGTAATCTCTAAGCGATGATGTTGTGAATAATATATTGTTTGGCGTTTCTGTACTATAGTTTTCTTTATATTCTTTTATAAAGGATGTGATATCTAATTCATAGAAGTCTTCTTTATCACTTTTTATGTTATCAAGTACTCCTTTATATACTTGATGAGTAGTGATGTGTCTTTGTTTGTTTCTTTGTTCATCTCCATAGGTTACTGTGTTTCCACTTAATATCATGATGTAAAGCGAGTTATTTTCTGGGTAGTCACATTGTTCATTAATCATGTTCTTTTTCATATAAAGTTTAACTTTAGTTTTTGGTGTTATATAAATTATGTCTCTAGTATTCTTAAGTATTTGTGATTCAAGATTATATTCTGTGTCTCCCACTTTTAATATGAATACGTTTGGGTCATAAATATATTTTAGTTTTTCGTCTTTGTTGATTAGTTCTTGAAGTGTATTATTAGTAGTTTCTTTTGGTAGATATTTGATGCTTTCATTCATTCTCATTTTACTTACATATTCATAGACAAATCTTTCGTTGTATTCATCTTTAGTGTAGCCTCTATCTTTATACATTTGCATTTGTAGTTTGCATGTGTAACTTTTATTTGTATTGTAAGTGTTCTTTACGAATGGACAACCTGTTTTACATAGGTAAAGATACCCACATTTACTGCATTCTTCGTTAAATGGTAGTTTGTTATGATTTAAAAATATGTGATTTGATGCATTACTTAGAATATCACTTACAGTATTTGTATAGATATTTCCATAGTAGTAGTCTTTATTCTTTTGACCTCTTACACATGAATATATGTCTCCATTCTTTTCAAGTAAGAAGAACTTTTCACCACAATTATCACAGTTAGTACAGTAACCTGGTCCAAATTCATCAAACCAAGGTCCATTAACTCCATAATCTAAGTCTGTTCCATCAAATTCTTTATGCATTCTTTCATAAAATGATAGTTGTTCTTCTTCTGTTAGATGATGAAGTAAACCATTTGAATTATAGTCAAAACCAATCATAAAATTAAAGTCATTCATATCAAGACATGTGTTTTTATGAAGGTATTTTATATCTTTGATGATATCATCTATGTAATTATAATGTTCTTTAAATATAGTTGCGGATACTTTCTTTTTATTTGGTATGTCTTTTAAAAGTTCAATATTCTCTAGTATCTTTTTTAGTGTCTTTTCATTTCCTTTTGTAGTTCTATATTCATCATGCATTTTGAATGGAAGGTCTAAACTACCAGAGATTGACACGTTATATTCTTTTATTGTATCTATGTGTTTATTTAAATCATATAGATTAGTTTTTATATGTGGCATACCTACTTTGAAACCTGCAGACGCTATTAGTTCTTTATTTTCTTTGTAGTAGTCGTTTATGTATTTTATAACATCATGGAAGTCTTTTTTTGATAGTGTTGTTACTTCTCCTCCATGAAGTGAAATATTAAATGGAATAACATTTGATTCTTTTAGTTTATTTACTGCATACTTTAGTGTTTCTAGTGGTGTATGTGATGTTTTCTCATCTTTTGTGTTATCTTCAAGGTAGCAGTATTTGCATCCCATATTGCAGGACAAAGTTGGTACATATAATAAATGTATAAATTTGTAATTCATGTTCTCCCCCTAGTCGTTAAAATAATTTATTGTTGTTGGACTTTCTTTGAATGCTCTTTCATTTACTGATGTGTTTTTTGGTATTGTTATTTCATAAAGGCTATAACACTTTCTGAATGCTGAAGAACCTATTTCTGTAAGACTACTATTTGGTGTTAATATTACACTTTCAAGGTCACTTCCATAAAATGCATGTCCTCCGATTCTAGTTACACTGTCTGGTATAGTTATAGTTTTTAATGATGTACATCCTTCGAATGTATTACCTCTTATTTCTGTTATGTTATTTGATAGAATTACACTTACAAGGTTTGTATTATTCATAAATGATTCTCCACCTATGCTTGTAACTGTATCTGGTATTATTATTTCTTCAAGGCTTGTACAGTCACTAAAGGCTCCGCCACCTATTGTTTCTAATCCATCATTTAAGTTTACTTCTCTAAGGCTTGATGAGTATTTGAATGCACTACCACCTATTTCTTTTGATGTACTTGGCATTGTTATAGTTTCAAGACTATCACAGTTTTCAAATGCACTTCCACCTATTCTTTCAAGTCCTTCATTTAAAGTAACTGTTTTAAGACTATAGTTTCCATTAAATGTATCTCCATGTATTTCTTTAACATTAGATGGTATTTCTATAGATTTAAGCGAAGTACAATCTTGGAATGCACCTCCTCCTAAGTATTCAAGATTCTCAGGAAGTGTTATTGATGTTAAGTTCTTTAATCCTTTGAATGCTTGACCTCTTATTTCAACTATTGAATCTGGTAGATTTATTTCAGTAAGTTCTTTCATATTTGAGAAAGTATTTCCACGTAAAGATATTACTTTTTTACCATTGTGTGTTTCTGGAATTGCTGCTGTTTTCATATTAGTTAATCCAAATGTATAGAATCTAACTGCGTATCCATCATCAAGTTTTTCATAGAATATTCGTGGATTTCTAAATATAAAGAGTGGTAAGGCTATAGCGATTAGACTACTTACAAGTAAAAATCTTTTTGATGTGTTTGTAACTAATGATGTTTTTGTATTCATAATTATGTTAGATATTTTTTCACTTGGTCTTGCTTTTATTTGTTTGATTAAATATTTTTTAAAGTTAAATCTTAATGATAATACAAGCAAAACTACTAGAATGATGAATCCTATAATGTATGTCACATCTGGAAAGTGAAAGAATATAATTGATATATAGAAAAATAGAAGTACTGCGAATATACATTGTAATATATTTATTTTCTTAAGTGCTTCAGCTGGTATTAAATTTTCCTTCATATTAATGTTTGCTTCATTTATTTTTTTGTCTATTACTGAGTCTATGTATTTTTCTAGTGTTAGGTTTTCTATGTTTCCATAGTCACTTGAGTTTACGTATGTTTCTTTATTAATAGTTTCAACTTTTCCATTTAAGTCACTTCCACAATTATTACATACAGTATGACCTTTTATATTTTCACGGCCACATTTGGGGCATGCGATGTATTCTACTTTTTTAGTTTGTACTGTATTTGATACAGTAATTGTACTAGTTTTACGTTTCTTTATGTAAGAAGAACCAAGTATTCTAAATATAATAATATATATGATTACGTTAAATAGATTAAAGCCACCTGTAGTTATTATAAAGGAAACCACTATTAAAATGATTGTACTTATTCTCTTAAACTTTTTCTTTTCACTATCATCTTCTATCATTTTTAATAAAGGTTTTATTACTATAAAGTATCCTAAAG
>CAKONA010000130.1 GCA_934096785.1 uncultured Bacilli bacterium
TCATGTCCTGCTTTATGGCAAGCATCTCCTAAGGCTTTTTCTGATTTGTTCCATATATCGATGCTTCCTATATATTTTTCTTCTGGTCTTGTTGAAAGTTCAATATCATATGTTAAACCAAATATTGAGTACATTCTATCTATGAAGCTTATTAATCTAATTACTTCATCTTCAATTTGGTCTTCTTTCATGAATATATGTGCATCATCTTGTGTAAATGTTCTAACTCTAAATAGTCCATTTAATGCACCACTTGCTTCATGTCTATGTACTTGTCCTAATTCACCTATTCTAAGTGGAAGGTCTTTGTATGAATGTAGTGAGTTTTTATATACTAGCATTCCTCCTGGACAGTTCATTGGCTTAATTGCGAATGTTTTTTCATCTATTTCGCTTGTATACATGTTCTCTCTATAGTTATACCAGTGCCCTGATAGTTCCCATAATTCTTTATTAAGCATGATTGGTGTTTTTACGAATTCATATCCTTCTTTAGTGTGTTCATCATACCAAAAGTTTTCTAATTGGTTTCTTAAAATCATTCCATTATTTAGGAAGAATGGGAAACCTGGACCGTATTCGCTCATCATGAATAAGTCTAATTCTTTTCCTAGTTTTTTATGGTCTCTTTTTTTAGCTTCTTCTAGGAAGTTTAGGTAATCATTTAAATCTTCTTCTGTTTCATAGCAAACTCCATAAACTCTTTGAAGCATTTTATTTTTAGCGTCGCCCTTCCAGTAAGCACCACTAACTTTAAGTAATTTGAAGTATTTGATTTCTTTAGTTGATTCTACGTGTGGTCCTCTACATAAATCTATGAAATCATCTTGCTTATAAGCAGATATTACTTGTTCATTTTCATCCATTCTACTAATTAAATCAATTTTGTATGGATCATCTTTGAACATTTTTAATGCTTCTTCTTTAGATAGTTCTATTCTTTTAATTAGTTTGTTACTTTTAGAAATCTTTTTCATTTCTTTTTCTATTTTAGGTAAATCTTCATCTGTGATTGATGTGTCTCCTAAATCTATGTCGTAATAGAATCCATCATCTATTACTGGTCCTACCCAGAACTTTGCTTGTGGATAGATGTGTTTTACTGCATGTGCTAAAAGATGAGCACAGCTATGGTTTAATTTGTTTAGTTTTTCATCGTTTTTTATTTCTTTCATTCTTCTTCTATTCTCCTTTTTGATTCACTTCTATTATATTTTTTAGTAAGGATTACTCCTCTACTTTCTAATTCTTTTCTTGCTTCTCTACTGTTTTTGTATGAATTAAATTTTGTGTTAAGTAGTTGTTTTAATTCATATATACTCATACTTGTGTAATCGTGGTTTTCATATTCTTTCTTTTTAGTAGGAGTAAACTCCATATTTACTTCTTGTGTTACTAGTCCTCTTGTTATTTCTGGTACATAGTAAGGTATCACACTTTTACCATCACTTACCATCATTATTTTCCCGTTTGCTAGGTCTTCTGGATGTTTATTTACATATTCAAAAGAACTTCTTTTTAAGTTTGGAAATAATTCTTTTACGTCTAAGTGGGTTATTCTTTTTAAGTTTTTTCCTTCTAATCCTAGTGTTCTTGATAAGAATTTTGGTAATGTTATTGTTTCATATTTCATATTAAACCTCCCTTTTATAAAACAAAAAAAGGAATAGTAAGGAGTCTATATAAGACGGTACCATCCCTTTGTTTAACTTACTCTAGTTTTGTAACGAAAACTACTCGTAGGCTATTAACCTCATACAACTGGTAGTAACTATTAAACTATTACTTAGTTTACACCGACCACTAATTCTCTTTGCTAATATGTTTAACAGTGTTGTCCAATTAATTAATTTACAAAATTAATATTATCACAATTTTATTACTTAAGCAACATCTTTTAATCTTAAAGTTTTATTTTTTTGTTTTAAGTCTGCTAAAGCTTCTACTTTTTCTCCTAAAGCATATAGTTCATATGAATCTAATTCAGCTATTGCTTTTGCTATATCACTTTTAGAAATTTCTGTTTGTGATATTTCTACTACTTCATTTTTGCCACCAATATAAGGTGTTATTTCTAATGCATCTTCTTTTGTTGTTTCACGTGTTATGTATTCAATTGGTGTTTCATATGTATCGTATAATGTATAATCATTTTTACGAGCAGTGTATTTTTCTGGTTTTTCAAATACAATCTCTGGCTCTATAGGTTTTGCTAGTGAAGCTGTTTTTAGGAATTCTTCTTTTTGTCTTTGTGCTTCTCTTTCTTCTTCAGTGATGTATTCACCATTTTCTATTTCTTTTCTTGCAGCTTCATTAATTGGGTCTTTTCCTTGTACTAATGAAATTGCTTTTATAGCATAATAGAATGGAATAAATCCCTTAAAGAATTTACCTAAATTTTCATTGAATTTATACATACTATTTTTATTTTTTAAGACATATCCTTCGTCTTTAAGCTTCTTTTCTATTATAGGTTTTACTGAACCGATTACAGCTAAACCATATGCAGTTGAAATAAGTTGTGCGATAATGAACACTAAAATTACATTTTCCATTTCTCATTCCCCCTTAATAATGCACATATTATATCATAAATGATACTGATTGTCAAATAAAACTCTCTATTTTCGTTTGTTTGTGCTTATTAATGTTTGTTCTTCTGTTAAATATTTTATTCTTTCTATTATTCTTCTTGCTTTGATTTCATCTGTGTTTTTAGGAGTTTCAGCAAGAAATTGTTCTAGTTCTTCAATATTGTAATTTGATGTGAAGAATGTTGTTAAATCATTATCCATTCTATATTGAAGGATTGTTCCTAGTACTTCGTCTCTTGCCCATGAACTATTATTTTCTGCGCCTATATCATCTATTAGAAGTACGTCACTAGTCATTATTTCATCTAATACTTCATCGTAGTTATATTCATTAAATGATGCTTTTAATCTTTTTAATAGTGATGGATAATATACGTTTACTGTTCTAAATCCTTTATTTGATAATTCATTTAGTAGTGCACTTAATATATAGGATTTACCACTTCCAAAAGATCCACTTAGATATAATCCTTTTACTGGTTCGTTATTCATTTTCTTTTTTAGAAAGTCTTTTATATATTTTAAAATACTTGTTCTTTCTTTTTCAGTTATTAAGTCACTAAGGGACGCATTCATTAAAACTTTTGGTGTTTCAAAGAATGTTGTTGTGTTTTTAACTTTATGTTCTTTGTAGTATTTACATGGCTTATAGGTAAAATCTATCCATTCTTTTTGTACTATTGGATAATAAACGTGTCCTTCTATTTCGTTTTTGCATTTGTCTAAGCCTTTGCATTTTGAACAGTTTTTAAGTTCACATACTGTTGTTTCTAGTTTTGATGTGTATTTCATTAGTATTTCATCACTAATTTTTAATCTAGCACAAAGTTTAGTAAATGTTTCATCTTTACTAGCAAGTA
>CAKONA010000131.1 GCA_934096785.1 uncultured Bacilli bacterium
GCTGAAGAGGCGCCCCTGCTAAGGGTGTAGATCGGGAAACTGGTGCGAGAGTTCGAATCTCTCTGTCTCCGCCATAAAAAAAATTAACTCTAGAATTTCTAGAGTTTTTTTGTTTTATATATATTATTTAAGACTACAACTAAAGTCATTATTCTTAAGTTCACTAATCACATCATCAAGTTTATATTTAGAATTAAAATATATTGTAGATACATCATCATACTTAAGAACCTTATCTATTTCATCTTGACTAGATTTAGAAAGGTCAATATCTTCAAACACACTAACCTTTTTGTCTTCTACTTTAAAATTAAAAGTTACATACTTACTCATATTATAGTTTTTACTCTTACTTTCAAGTGATTCATTTAATGTATCAATTTTCTTATAACCAGCATCTGTAAGATCATATGTAACCTCAGTATTAACAGTCTTAATCTTGCCACTAGAAAATGCTAAATCCATTTTTATCTTATATTCAAAGTCATCAGTAGTTGTACTTTTCTCACAACTATATTTTTTTGTGCATCCACATAACAATACCATTACTAATACTAAACTAATTACCTTCTTCATCTCTAAGTCCTTTCTTTACCATTCTTTTAACATTTATAACAGCAATTCCAACCATAGAAACAACCATAACAACAAATGATATAACACCAAGTACTATATGTAGTTTTCTATTTTGATTTAATATAACGGTTCCATCACTACTACCTTTATTATCCTTTGAAATTGTTTCATTCTTAGATATATTTATTATATATTCACGAGTACTTCCATCTACCCCTCTAACAGTTATTCTAATTATACTTCCATTCTTTAAATTTTCATTCCCGTTTACTATAACAGAAGCATTCTGACTACTTACCTTATATTTAATATTAAGTTTCTTCTCATTATCAATAGTCACATTATAAATAGAAGTATCTTTATCAAACATTATTTGATAATTTTCAATTTCTAGACTCTCTAAATAATTATTTTCTTTTTCATCTTTATTCTTAACAATTCTTGTTACCTTTAAAGTATATTTTCTCATGCTTCCATTCTCAGCTGTAACATTAACTTCAATTGTATTAACACCTTCTTTTAAGTCATACGTTTTGTTACCACTTACACTACTCTTATCATCTTCCACATCAGCTATAACTTTAATACTAGTTGTATCATTTGGTACTGAAAATGAATAATTAAGAGTTTTCTTATCAAAATCAAAATCCCCTGCAGTTACATTAAGACTTTTTAAATAATTATTAGAACTTCTCTCATCTTCTCTTACTACCTTAATTGTATACTTCTTAATACTACCACTTTCACTCTTAACTTCAATAACAACATCATTATTTCCATAATTAAGGCTAACAACTCTAGGTCCATTTCCATTATTAAAACTACTCTTATCACTACTTAAACTAGCATTTACTTTAATACTTGTAACATCCTTTTTAACAGTTAATTTATAACTAGTTGTTTTCTTATCAAAACTTGGACTTAATTGATACCCATCAATACCAAGAGAACTAAGAGTATTAGTTTTATCTTTGTCACCATTTCTATATATTTTTAAAGTATATGTTCTTTTAATACCCATTTCACTAGAAACAGTAAATGTAAACTCATTAAATCCAATAATTAAATTCTTTTATCCACCTCCTGTAACAGTAGACGTCTTACTTTCACTGCTAGCATTTATCACAATACTACTTGCATCTACATTCTTAATTGTATAAAGAGATACACTTTTATTAAATACTGGCGACATAGTATATCCATTAACACTTAAATCACTTAAATAATTATTACTATCATATAACTTAATAGTCTTATTTATATCCTTAACATCCTCATTATTAATTTTAATATTACTAAAAGTTATACCCACGTCACTAGAAGTTCCCATCTTTAATACTAAAGAACCAACGCTATCATATGAACTACCACTAAATACTTCCCTTCTAGAAAGAACTACACCATTTTGATTAACAGAACCAGTATAATTCTCATTAATAGAAAAGTCCGCGTAACTTCCACTAACAATATTATAATTAAATGATACATTTTTAACCTTTAAATCACTTTTTAAAGAAACATCACATTTAACTTCACCAAGCGCCTTATCTTTTTCTGGACAATTCACTTTAAAACTACTAGCATTCAAAACTATAAAACTAAACATAAGTATAAGAATTATAGATATTTTATTCCTCATTTGTTTCAACTCCTTAATAACTATGAAACACTTCTTCAATAATTAATACCACTATTATATACATAATATATAGTTTTGTCACTCATTATTTTCTTATAATAACTAGTATTTCTATTATCAACATAATTTTACAATAATTTATATAGTTAGTCAATGTAAACAAAATGTTTGATAGTATGTTAAAAATCCAATATTTTTGATACAATTAAGTAGTATTTAAAAGGAGAATTAATTATGAATGAAGAGATTATTAATGGTATATGTGAAAGTCTTAATATAAGACATGAACAAGCAGTTTCAGTACTAAATTTATTAAGCGAAGGAAATACTATACCTTTTATCGCAAGATATAGAAAAGAAGCAACTGGAGCTTTAGATGAAGAACAAATAAGAAAGATTAATGAAGTCTATGAATATGAAGTTAATCTTTTAAAAAGAAAAGAAGATGTAATAAGACTTATTGATGAAAAAGGAATGCTTACAGATGAAATAAAGAAGAACATTATGAATGCTAAAAAGTTAGTTGAAGTTGAAGACATCTATGCCCCATATAAAGAGAAAAAGAAAACTAAAGCAACCGAAGCAATTAAAAATGGTCTTGAACCACTTGCTAAGATTATTATGAGTTTTCCACCTAACTTTAACGAAGAATCAGTTAAAAAGTTTTTAAATGAAAACGTAAAGACTACAGAAGATGCCATTACTGGAGCAAAATATATAATAGCTGAATGGATAAGTGACAATGCTTACTATAGAAAATGGATAAGAAGCTACTACTTCAAAAATGCAAATATCACATCAAATCTTAAAAAGAATGCAAATGATGAAAATAAAACATATGAAATGTACTATGACTATAGTGAAAGTGTTAAACATATTAAACCACACAGAGTACTTGCTATCAATAGAGGCGAAAATGAAAAGATATTATCTGTATCAATAGATGTAAATAATGATGATATCCTTTCCTACTTAGAAAGCAAACTTATTAAGAAAGAAAGCCCAGTTAAAGAGTATGTAATTGATGCTATAAAAGATAGTTACAAAAGACTTATCAAACCATCTATGGAACGTGAAATTAGAAATGAACTAACTACTGAAGCAGAAGACGCATCAATTGAAGTATTTAAAGGAAACTTAGAAAATCTTCTTCTTATCGCACCTATGAAAGAAAAAACAGTATTAGGTTTTGACCCAGCATTTAGAACAGGATGTAAATTAGCAGTAGTAGAC
>CAKONA010000132.1 GCA_934096785.1 uncultured Bacilli bacterium
TAAAGTTGTGGTAACTGATAATGATATAGAGATATTTTATAAGATATCTTAAATTTTTAAAATATTTTCTCTCCATTACACCACTTGCCCGATTAAACACATAGATATATTTATTTTTAATGTACTTATGATTGTACTTTTGTTAGAAGGTATTACTACATTAAATAATATATCTTTTTTAGTGGCATTAAATGTTTCTAGTAACTTTATCTTTAATTTATCAGTATTAATAAAGCCATTGTAGATAGATTGAATACTAACTATAACAGATATTAGTATTGCCATAGTAATGATACCTTTTTGATTAGCACCTATCCATATAATTATTATAGGACCTAATGATACTTTGGGTAGACTATTTAAAATGGTTAAGTATGGGTCTATTACTTTTGATAAGAAGTTACTTTCATAAAGAATTATAGATACTATAATAGATAGTAGGGTAGTTACAATAAAAGAAATGAGTGTTTCTTTTATTGTAATCCATATATGAATAAATAGATTATTCTCAATATAAAGTTTAGAAATGGTACTTAGTATTTTAGATGGGGAACTAGTTATAAAAGAATTTATATAATTTTTACTAGCTAGAAATTGCCATATAATTATAAATAATATAAATATACTTATTTGAGTAATAGATACTAATAACTTATTTAGTTTTAAAGACATTAAATACTTTTTATGTTCTTTACTCATTACTATCTATTTCCTTCCATATTAGTTTGTAATAATCTTTGAATTCTGGTGCTTCTCTATTGTTAATAGGCGTACTTTTAGTAGATAAAGATATATTATGAATATTCTTAATAGTAGCAGGTCTTTTAGAGAAAACTATTATTTTATTACACATAGATATTGCTTCTGCGATATCATGAGTTACAATAACTACTGTTTTATTCTCTTCTTTTATTATTTTGAAGACATCATCTCCGACTTTTAATCTAGTTTGATAATCAAGGGCACTATATGGTTCATCTAAAAGTAATATATCTGGATGTATAGCGAGTGTTCTAATAAGGGCTAATCTTTGTTTCATACCACCTGAGAGGGAACTTGGATATTTATCTATAAAATCATATAAGTCATATTTCTTTAAAAGAGAAATTACATAGTCTTTATTTTTTTTAGTAAGAATATGTTTAATTTTTAAACCAAGTAATGCATTATCAAGAACAGTTAGCCATGGAAATAAAGCATCTTCTTGAAGCATATATGAAACTTTAATACCATTTTTAATATTTATAGAACCAGTGTACTTTTTATCTAAATTAGATATTATGTTTAATATGGAACTTTTACCACATCCGGATGGACCTATAAGTCCGATAAAGTCTTTTTCATTAATGCTGAAACTAATGTTAGATAGAGCTTTTATTTCTCCTTCAGTAGTATGATAAGTTTTAGATATGTTTTTAACTTCTAAAATATTAGTTGTATTCATTAGTGATTAAATCATCTATGTTGACTTTCTTATCTATTGTTTTACCATATATCATAATATCTAATAATCTATTGTAGTCTTTCTTATTTATATATGTACTATCATACCAAGAATCAGCTTTCTTATATCTATCAACTATTGTAGTTAAGTCTTCGATGCTTGTGTCAGGGAATTGATTTTTGATTGTTTTAGCAATAGTACTAGAATCATTTTTATGTACAAAGTCTAATCCTTTATTGATAGCATTTGTGAATTTCTTAATTACATCTTTGTTCTTTTTTATGTAACTTTCTTTAGCGTAGAATGCTGTATATGGTACAGTACCTGATATGTTTCCAAGTGATGATAAGACACAACCTTTATTTTCTTTTTCTATTTTTAGAGCGTTAGGTTCAAATAGATTTACAAAGTCTCCTTGATTACTTAGGTATGCACCTGTAAGGGATGCGAAATCTATAGATGTGTCTATGTTGACATCATTTTCATTAATGTTTGATTCTTTTAAAGCGTATTTGAACATAAGTAATGGCATACCACCACTTCTTCCGGCTAAAACTTTTTTACCTTTTAAGTCTAGAATACTAAAATTGTCTTTGTATTTGCAGTCTCCAACTATAAATTGACCATCTCTTTTAGTAAGAGAAGAGAATGTAATAAGTTTTTCATTACTGTTATTGTAGACATAAACTGTTGCTTCAGGACCAGAAAGGCCAATATTAGCATCTCCTGATATGACTGAAGAAGCTACTTTGTCTGCTCCAGGTGTAAGCATTACTTCAATATCTAAACCATTACTTTCAAAATATTTATTTTCAATAGCTACATACCAAGGACTATAAAATACTGAGTGCGTAACTTCTGAAACAATGATTTTATTGCTTTCTTCTTTCTTAAAAGAGAATGCAACTATAAATAATAAAAATATAGTTACTACTATAAGAATTAATTTTTTCATATAACCTCACTTTCATAGTAGTATATTCTAAATACAAAATAATGTTAATTTCAAAGAAATGTGTTAGAATTATTTTAGAAAGTGAGGACAAAGTAATGAAATTAGTTTTAGCAAGTACATCAAAATTTAAGAATGGAATATTAGATAAGGTTCATATGAATCATGAAATGATTACTAGTGATTTTGAAGAAGTGTCTTTAAATAAGGATGATGTGTATCAATATGTTAAAGATATATCTTATGGTAAAGCAAAAAGTGTAAAAAATAAAATTGATGAAGGAATTATAATTGGTATTGATTCTGTTGTTTATGCGGAAGGAAAAATAATAGAGAAACCTAAGTCACTTGAAGAAGCAAAAAATAATTTAAGGATTTCTGCTGGTAAAACTACATCCGTGATAACAGGAATAGCATTAATAAATAAATATAATGGAGAAATAGTTAGGGACTATCAAGAAACTAAAATAACTTTAAATGAAATAAGTGAAGAAGATATAGAATATTATATAGAAAATGAACCTGATGTTATGTATGCTTCAGGGTTTATAATAGAGACAATAGCGTCTAATTTTATAAAAGAAATAAATGGAAGTTTTTATAATATACTTGGTGTTCCGGTTGAAAAAATATATGAACACTTATTAAAATGGAATATACATCTTAAAGATTTATAAAAAAAAAGGCCTACATGGCCTTATTGTTACTTTCAATGTCTTCTACTTCGAGCATTCTGTTTTTAAGTTCATCTGTTACGATTATAAATTCATCACTAATTAAATCAAGAATATTTGTTACTTTGTTGAATATTCCTTTAACTGGGTCTAAATGATAATAATTATTACTGTTATCAATAGAAAATATAATATCGTATTGATTTCTTTTAGTGGAATAGATAACATATCTTTGAATTCTATTTCTAATAATGTTTAACTTGTTATCAGTTTTGATTCCAATACTACTGTTG
>CAKONA010000133.1 GCA_934096785.1 uncultured Bacilli bacterium
ATTTCTAAATAGTCATATCCTTGTTCTGTAAGCATTCTTATAAATTCATTTTCTAATGCTTGCTCACTTTGATAGCTGTCTGATTTTCTTTTTACTGGCTCATATTCTGTTACTACTGTGGAATCGTTCATTTCCATTACTACATTATATTTATTCATTCTTACACCCGATTTCTTTTAATTCATTATATTTTTTCTTCCAAGCTCGTGATGGAATTTTGCATATACAATCGCTACGTACAAATGCGCAAACTTCATCCACTCCATTATTTTTGCATATATTAGGGTTATTTGCCCTGCAACCATAGGTTTGACTTTCTGTATCCTGTTCTTTTAATGATTCGGAAAAACCAATTTTTAAATTATTATTCATTATCAATCTCCAATCATTTTAAATGTAAGTATTTTATCTCTATAATATTCATATTGTTTTTGTCTTGCATTAATTTCAGCTGGTAATCCTTCCGAAATATCATTGCATAATTTATTAAATCTATCTAATATCTTTACTATTTTCCTTTGTTCTTCAATACTTGGAAGTGGTATTGTTAGTTTATGTAATATACTACCTTTAATTCCTTTAACAGTTCCTCCAGTAGCTTTGCCATTCAATTTTGTTTGAAATTCCTCTCCCAATAAAATATATTTTAAAAAAGTACTATCCAAACGATTATCTTTAGGTCTGTATTTAATAACTCTTTGTGCTAAAGCAATATTTTCATCATCTACTTGTGCAACATTTCCACAAGGTGCCTCTGTAGTTATTAAAACATCTCCAACTTTAGGCATTCCTCTACGCATTACTTCAGCATAATCTTGTTCTGAAATAAATTCTTGGGATTTTTCATAATCAATATAACCTTTTCTGATATTTTTAGCTGTAACTAGAAATATTCCCTCATTTGTTTTTTTAGGAGTTTTTCCTCTATAATCAACTATATCACACAATTCTTCTAAGGTGTAATATGGTATATTTTCAAATTTTAAAAGATTGCAATTATAATATTCGTATTGTTTTTGTCTTGCTTTCAGCTCTGCTGAAAGCTCTGCTGAAAGTAATGTGAAATCGTCCAAAATATGGACAATTTCGCATTGTACCTCCAACGGAGGTACAGGAATGCTCATATTTAAAATACTGACCATGTCTGGATGTTTTACACCACTACCTCTAAAAAAAGACTGAATCTCTATATAGTTGTTTAATAACCAATAGTATATATACTTGGTAGAATATTTATTTACATCATTTGATTTTCCTATTATATTTCCACTATCTATAAAAAGTCCATTGTAATACTTTATATTAGCTGTTCCTCCTGAAGGAATAGTGAATATTTCTCCACTATTAATATTTTTTCCTGCTTTTTCTTCTGTTGTATATCCATCATAATTTCCTGTTGATAATAATTTTATTTTTCCACTATTATCTTCTAAACTTTTTAGCTCATTTGCAGATATATGGTTAAATTTACAAGTACTTCTTTGTTGTTCCTTTGTTGTACCATTAAATTTCTTATCCCATTCTGTTACATTCCATAGTTTTTTGTATTCCACTCCATTAGGACATAAGTTTTTCAATAATTCCTCAATTTTATTCATTATACTTCCTTTCTTTTAATGCTTATAATACTCTTCAAGTGTATCTGCAGCATATGCTTCGTAGTCAGTTCTTCCTTCATTAGCTTTTTCAGCAGCTAAAATATCAATCTGTTCTATAACTCTTTTTGTAGCACAATCTGTTAAATTATCATATTTAACATTGGAAAGAAGATTATGATAAAAATTATATACATCTGTATCTTCAAGAATCCATTTAACTTGGTCATTATTTTCTGCTGCTTGACAAATCTCTTCAATTTGTAATTCAGTCCATCCAGTATATTTATTTAGCATAGCAATAATCCCATGTGTACGTTCAAAGTTGTAGCTTTTATTTAATCTCACTATTAAATCTTGTTTTTCTTGTTCAGTTCTGAGTTTAATATCTTTAACATGTTCATTTAAAAAAGATACTAAGTTTTTGTAAAAGTATATATTAGATTTTTTTTTATTTTTCCATTCATTTTCCAAAAATGGATTCATATTGTCTTCAAAAATTTCAGATCGATAGTCCTTATCAGAGCTAATGAAATACAAATCTTCACCATTAGTTATTGTATTCAGTAAGCATTCCCAATTTACAGCATCACCATATTTATTGTCTTTTCCTGGTGGGTTTCCTATTCGATATCTCATATATGCTTTTTCTATTATTGAATCGCATTCTAATAATTCTGTTGAATTAAAAAAACTGTGTATTGTTTTATCTGCTGGTAAATTTTTATTTTGAATATCTCTATTAATTTTCTCCTTCCATTCTTTGTGACGATGAACTAAATCCTTATAATCATTAGTAAAATTATTATATTCTTCATATTCTTTACAAAATACTGGAAATTTAACAGATGTAATTTCAAATAATTTTAATGCTTCTTTCAATTTTCTTTCTCGATTTCTATTAACTTCATCATACACCTGTTGTGGTATAAGTAGTTTTATATCTATACCATTTAATTTTTGTAGTTTACTAAATTGTTCAAGATCATCATTAGTAAAATGATATAACGAAAGCCATATATTTGAATCAATAAATAAATTTTTCATTTTATTTTACCTCAATTTCTGCAATTATTTTTTCTATTTCTTTACGAAGTACGTTTTCTCTTGCAACTATTTCACCAATTTCTTTATTTAAAACATCAATATCAATTTTTTCTCTAGTATCTTCTTTCTCAACATAAGTAGAAACAGATAAATTGTAATCATTTTCTCCTATTTCTTTATTTGAAACTAATCTTGATACATAATCAATATCTTTTCTATCTATAAAAGTTTTTACAATGTTTTCTATATTTTCATCTGTCAATTTATTATTATTTGTAACTTTTACACATTCTTTTGTTGCATCTATAAATAATGTACTATTATCTTTTTTACTTTTCTTTAAAACCATGATGCATGTTGCTATTGATGTTCCAAAGAATAGATTGTCTGGTAATTGTATAATGCAATCAACAAAGTTATTATCAATTAAATATTTTCTTATTTTTTGTTCTGCTCCACCTCTATATAAAATACCTGGAAAGCAAACTATTGA
>CAKONA010000134.1 GCA_934096785.1 uncultured Bacilli bacterium
GATGTTGACACACCAACAGATCTTTATATTGGAAAATCACTTATATATGATGGCTTTAACGTATCAGCAAACATAGATGCCTTCTTTTCAAATCATTTTGCTATAATAGGTAACACTGGTAGTGGTAAAAGCTGTAGTGTCGCAAGACTATTCCAAAACCTATTTTATAGACAAAAATACATACCAATTAATTCAAACATAATCCTTTTTGATGTATATGGTGAATACAAACCAGCCTTAGATAGAATAAACCAAACTAAATACTGTAGATGCAAACACATAACAACAAACGTAAGAAACACCCTAGGTTCAGAAATAGTTAAAATCCCACCATATTATCTTGAAGTAGATGACTTAGCACTTCTATTAAATGTAGATACACCAGCCCAAATTCCTATTATAGAAAAAGCATTAAAACTAGTTTATCTATTCACAGAAGATGAAGACAAAGTAATAACACATAAAAACAATATAATCGCAAAAGCACTACTTGACATACTTACAAGTGGAAAAGAATCAACTCAAGTAAGAGACCAAGTAGTCGCTGTGCTTACAGCCTTCAATACCAAAGACATAAACCTAGAAAGCAAGATAATTCAACCAGGTTACATTCGTACACTAAGACAATGCTTAAACGTAGATCAAACAGGTAAAATTAATAGTATTCAACTAGTAATAGAATACCTAGAAAAGTACGTAAACAGTGAGTTAAAACTAGATAAAACAATGAAACCACAAAGATACACATTAAAAGATTTATATAATGCTTTTGAGTTCGCACTTATAAGCGAAGGTGTATTAAAAAGTGACAAAGTATATGACCTAAACAACATATTGAAAGTAAGACTAGATGCTATCATTAATGGAGACTATGGAAAATACTTTGATGTAAATGAATACATTCCAAAAGAAACATATATTAGAGATCTTTTCACAGTAAAAACAGGAGAAAAAGCTCAAATAGTAAACTTCAACCTTAATTATGTAGAAGAAAGATTCGCAAAAACATTAACTAAAATTTATTCAAAACTATTTCTAAATTATGCTATTTCACTAGAGTCACGTGGAGGTTTTCCACTACAAATAATTCTAGAAGAAGCACATAGATACGTTCAAAATGACAATGATATTAAAAACATCGGATACAATATATTCGATAGAATTACAAAAGAGGGTAGAAAATATGGTATAGTCTTAGGTCTAATAACACAAAGACCAAGTGAACTATCAAACACTGCATTAAGTCAATGTTCAAATTACTTAGTACTTCGTATGTTCCATCCAGATGATTTAAAAATAATTAAAAGCATGACACACAGTATTGCAGAAGAAGATATAGAGAAACTAAAGGCACTTCGTCCAGGAGTAGCCCTATGTTTTGGAAATGCATTTAGTATACCTGTATTTGCTAAAATAGATAAACCAGACCCAACACCAGACTCAAACAACGCTCACATCGGAATGGAATGGTTTAAACAATCAACTCTTATACAGCAAGAAAAAATGGCTTCATTCAAGCCACAAGAAAACACTATTATCAATCAATAGTGTTTTTTTTTATGATTATTTATCTAATTATATATGGGTCACTCGCAGTACCATTACCTGACTTAAAGAATGCTCTATTACTTATATTAGTAACTACATATAACTTTTTATCTCTTTCAGTCTTATGAAGTTCAATAGCTCCACCGCCAAAACTAAATGCCATATTAGTAGAATTCTTATCTGCAGTAATAGACCAACTACTAGTAACATAATCAGATAAATAGTTATAGTTTTGACAAGACAAATTACTAGCAATCTTACAATTAGCATCTAAACTAGCTCTCATATATTCATAAGGAGCAATAAGTCCAAATACATATTTAGAGTCACTCATCACTGAACATTCACTGCTTCCATCTTTACTAGTATCATTTTTATCTCTTCTTCCAATACATAACTCTTTGGCTACAAGTTTATTTCTTAATCCTTCTTCAAGAACTTTATCACTAGAACTAAGATCAACCAAAGTATCTTTAATTCTACTTACATTAAAATCATTATATCCTTCAAAAGAAGATTCATTCTCATTATATCTATCATCCCACACATATCTATCATCAGTAGAATGAGCACTTATTATTTTAATTGATTTATCACTATTAATACCAATTATTTGCCATAAGTATGGTTGTTCTAATCTTTCTTCTCCATATTCACCAATTTGAACATAGTTATTAGTTACATCTCCTCTAAAATAATAACCATCCTTACCATCACTATAAAGTCCAGTACCACTTTCAACTACAGAATTTTGTTCAAGAATAACTTTATATAACTCCTTAGTCTCATAACTACCAGGACAACTTACATAAGGTATATAAGAATAATTCTCATTATATCTAGTAATAACTATATTAACATTACAATTATCTCCATCTTTAAGCATCTCATTAATTGGTTTAATGTACTTTCCATCCACTAGAGTACTATAAGCAAGATTATATTCACCATCACTAGTAGGTAACTGCGTAGGATTATCCTTATAATAACTTTTAGCAGCTTCACTAATCTTACTTTCAAAGTCCTCATAACTCAAATAATGAGGCTTAATAACAGATATCAAATAAGTCACAAGAAGCAAACATACTATAACACCTATAACAGTAGAACCAACCATTATAAGAGTCTTTTTATCCATTGATTCAAACATATCACACACATCCTTTTTCTTTAATTATTATATAATATTATAGTTTACTAAACAATTACTTAGTTAAAACATTATATACTTCTTCAGGCTTCATATCTTTCTTATTTAAATAACTTGGTATTATATGTAAATGATAATGTTTAACCTCCTGTAAAGTACCATTATTTTGAACAAGTCTATACCCATTAGGCTTTAACTTTTCATCAATTAACTTAAGAATAACCTTACTAGCCTTATTAATTTCAGCCATATACACTTCATCAATATCATAAGCATCTTTATAATGCTTCTTTGGTATTATCAAAGTATGACCCACATTAACAGGATTAACATCTAAAAAGCATTTCACATAATCATTTTCATATAACGTATATGAAGGTATCTCTCCATTAATAATTTTACAAAATATACAATCCATTCTAATCACCATATTAA
>CAKONA010000135.1 GCA_934096785.1 uncultured Bacilli bacterium
CTATATGGCTATAGTGTCTCACTTATCAGCAATAGAAGGTTCACTTCCATTCTTACATTTCTTTGATGGTTTTAGAACAAGTCATGAGTTAAATAAAGTATCTTTACTTGATGAAAGCGAATTACTAAAACTAGTAAACTATGATAAAATCTATGAATTTAAAAATAGAGCTCTTAACATAGGTAAAGAAATAACACGTGGTACTTCAGAAACAGGAGACGTGTACTTTCAAAATACTGAAGTAAGAAATAAATACTATGATGATATGCCTGACATAGTTAAAAGAAACATGGACAAAATTAATAAACTTGCTGGTACTGAATATAAACCATTTAACTACTATGGAAGTAAGGATGCTACTCATGTAATAGTGGCTATGGGATCAGTTTGTGACACAGTTAGAACAGTAGTAAATCTACTAAACAGAAAAGGACACAGAGTAGGCCTTGTAGAAGTACATTTATATAGACCTTTTAGTACTAAGTATCTTCTTGATGTACTTCCTAAAAATGTTGACACTATCGCAGTACTTGATAGAACTAAAGAAGCAGGAAGTATTGGTGAACCATTATACCTTGATGTAGTAGAGGCAGTAAAAACAAGAAATATTCATGTATATGGTGGTAGATATGGACTTTCATCAAAAGATGTTCCTCTTAAAGATATAAATGGTGTATTTGAAAACATATTTAGTGATAATCCTAAAAATCATTTCACAGTAGGTATTATAGATGATGTAACTCATTTAAGTATTGAACCTAAAGAAATAGAATATACACCTGATTATAAAGAAATAAAAGTATATGGTTTTGGATCTGATGGAATGGTCGGAGCATCTAAAAACTTCATGAAAGTACTTGGTGATATTGATACTAACTACGTACAAGGATACTTTGAATACGATTCTAAAAAGAGTGGAGGAGTTACAATCTCACATCTAAGAGTAGGCCCAACTAAAATAAATGCTCCATACTTCTTAACATCTCCAGACTTTGTAGTAATATCAAAAGATATATATTTAAATAGATACTATTGTCTAAAAGATATCAAAAAGAATGGAATACTACTATTGTCAAGTAATAAAACTGATGAAGAATTAAATAATCTTATTAGTAATGAAAACAAAAAAGAAATACTAGATAAGAATATAAAAGTTTATATAGCTAACTTAGATGAATTAAATGAAAAATACAATCTACATGGTAAAATCAATAATATAATGTGCATGTATATGTTAAAGATACTAGGTTATGACAAAGAAGAAATAAAAGACTTTGAACACTTAATAGAAAAGACTTATAGTAGTAAAGGAACAAAAGTAGTAGAAGCTAACATAAACGCTATTAGTGAATCATTAAAATATTTAGAAGAGATTGATAACAGAATATTCTCTTTAACAAATGAAGAAGTAACTAAAAAGAATTTCACTGATGAAGTATTAAAACTACGTGGCAATATGCTTACTGTTTCAGATTTTATTGATTATAAAGATGGAACATTTGAAGGTGGAACAGCATCTTCTGATAAGAGAAAAACATCATCTTTAGTACCAAAATGGTGTAAAGAAAATTGTATTGAATGTAATCAATGTTCATTCGTATGTCCTCATGCATGTATTAGACCTTTCTCTCTAACTGATAATGATCTTATCATGGCTCACTTAGATAAGAGTGAAACTATTGAAAGTCTTGGTGAAAAGAATAAGAATTTCTATCTATCAGTTTCAGAATCTAACTGTACTGGTTGTGGACTATGTATGGAAGTATGTCCTGGTAAACATGAAGAAAAAGCACTTACTAGTGGACCATACAATGAAAGACTTGATAGAATAAGTGACTACCTATTTGATAGTTATGAAAATGAAACACCATTTAATAAATACACTGTTAAAGGAGTAGGATTCAAGAAACCTTATTTTGAATTTAGTGGAGCATGCGCAGGATGCGGAGAAGCAGCATACATAAAAGTATTAACTGAACTTTATGGAAAAAATATGGTAATCGCTAATGCAACAGGTTGTTCATCAATCTATGGAGGAAGCCTACCTTTAACACCTTATAAAATACCATGGATGAATTCATTATTCGAAGACAATGCTGAGTTTGGTTTTGGTATTCATAAGTCATACAAAAAAATGAGAGAAAGAATCAAAAAGATAATGTATGAAACTAAAGATATAGTAGACCCTGAAGTAAAAGCAACATTCAAAGAATGGATAGACAACATGGAAGATGATGATTTAACTCTAGCGATTAAAGATAAATTAGAACATTCTGAAATTCCAAATGAACTAAGAATATTACTTGATTACATTCCATCTCGTAAAGTATGGATTTTAGGAGGAGATGGATGGGCTTATGATATTGGCTATGGTGGACTTGACCATGTACTTCACAGTAATGAAAACATTAATATAATGGTACTAGATACTGAAGTATATTCTAATACCGGAGGCCAAAAATCTAAATCAACTAGAATAGGTGGTGTAGCACAATTCTCATCTAATGGTAAACTTGAAACAAAGAAAGATTTATTTAAAATAGCAATGAGTATTCCTAATGTTTATGTAGCAAGTATATCTATGGGAGCTAATATGATGCAGACACTTAAAGTAATGAAAGAAGCTTATGAACATGAAGGCCCATCATTAATAATCGCATATAGTCCATGTATTGAACAAGGAATATATGGAGGACTTAATGCATCAATTGATGAACAAAAACTACTTGTTGATATTGGATATAACTTACTAATGAGATATAATCCTGATACTGACACTTTAACAGTAGATTCAAAAGAACCAGACTTTACTAACTACGATGCTGTATTTAGAAAAGAATTAAGATACAAGAACTTAGAAGTAAACAACAAAGAAGAATACGAAAGACTTTATGAAGAAAACATGAATCATTCTATTGAAAGATATAATTATTTTAAAGATTTAGAGAACGCTAAAAAAGGAAACTAATCGCTTAGTTTCCTTTAATTTTCCAATAAAAAGGACTGCCACCCCCTGTTGGGACAGTCCGGAAAAAAGAATAAAAAGGGGTTGGCTAGTGTGATACTAGCACCAATTCGCCTAATAGTGAATTGGTA
>CAKONA010000136.1 GCA_934096785.1 uncultured Bacilli bacterium
ATTCTTATTTTCATACCAACTCTTATTTATACCATATCTTTCATTTTCAACTACTAAAGCTGTATTATCTTTATAATTAAAATCATTATAAGAAGTTTCCTCTACCGGTTCACAAAGACAAATATCATATCCAAGTTCTAACAATTTATTCTGTGCTTCAGCGTATGATGTATTAATAGTTGAAATACTAAACACAGTACCCCTTGAACTAGCAAGAAACTTTTCTTTATATATAGTTGTTACAGGGTCAACATTTATTATCAAATCAACACCGCTAGCATAAGCACTTCTATAAATGGTACCTAAGTTACCAGGTAATTCTATTCTATCATTAACAATTACTAATTTATGTTTACTAACATCTATGTCACTTAAAGTAAGTTCCTTATATTTAACTACTACTATAATTGGTACTTCATTTTCTTTTTCTCTAATAGATTCAAAAGCCTTTAAAGAAATCTTATATACCTCATTACTTCTCCTAATGCACTCATCTAATAATTCTCTTGCTTCGTCACTTATATTATCATCATTAAAGAATACACTTACTATTTCCATATTATAGTTAATTGCTTCCTTGATAACATCAAGTCCCTCAACTACCATTAAATTATTAGTTCCTTTATTTTTAAGATTTTTTAATTCTTTCATTTGACTTTGCTATTTCTTGCATAGACCCTCCATATAGAAAAAGACTAGATACTAGTCTATATTAACTTATAAAAAGATAATAACGCATAACATAAATTAGCCTTTATTTCAAATCTAAAGAACTCATAAAAACTAACTATCTTATCACACATACTTACTATCTTAGATTCCTTATACTTAGGTTTAGCTCTAGTAATCGGATACATATGATTAAGTATTATATCTTCTTCTAATTCATTTATCTTAAAGTACCTAGAAGCATTATTTAGTGCTTCTTTAGGGTGACTCTTTAAGAAATCTCTATATCTATTATCTGTCTTGTTAATATCATCAAGAGTAAAGAAATCATGCATTAAAGCACCTCTAGTACAAGATATGAAGTCAAGTCCTAATCTATATGAAACAAAGAAACTCATTTTTGCCACTCTATTTATATGATTAAGTCTATTATCTCCATGATGCATTATACTCTTTAACTCTCTAAATTTATTAATACTATAAAATTCACTATAAATGTCATAGTATATTCCTTTTTTATAATTCATTTTGTTCTACCACACCTTAAATCCATCTAGGAATATATAAGTTCCTAGTAAATCCTTCCATATATCTACTGTAAGTTTCTAATATAGTTTTAACGATTACTCCAATTACATCAGTCTCTTTTCTTGAAACTTTTAAAGATATCAAAGCACCAGTTAACATAGTTTTAAATTCTCTATCATCTATATATCTCACAATAGCTTTATTTAAATTATTAACCCTCTTTAATTCATTTTTATCTTTTATGTTTATTTTAAATATGTATGTTTGGAATACAGATATTACTTTATCAGTCATGTAATCAAGTTCACCAAATTCCTCATTGATTATTCTATAGTAATCAGGACAATATTTAAGAACAACTTTATTATCTAAATAACTATTTCTCATTATTTCACCACAAGTCTAACAATATCATTAAATGTAACATATAACATTAATAAAATCATTAAAGCAAATCCTATAAAGTTAAGTATTAATTCTAGTTTTTCACTAGATTTATTTTTAGTTATTTTTTCTATTAATAATACTAGTACACGTCCTCCATCAAATACTGGAATTGGTATTAAGTTTATTATTGCTACATTTATACTTAGGTATGCAGTTAAATAAAGTAATGTATTTAGTCCTTGAGATTTAACACTATCTACTAATGAATAGATACCAACTGGTCCGCTTAGACTCTTAACTGGCACTTCTCCTGTAAATAAGCTACCTAATATTTTAAATATTGTTTTAAAGTTTGTATAGAATCCTTCAAATGCATATTTAACTGCATTACCAAATCCTTTATAGTATGTAGTTCCACTTGATTGAATACCAAATACTTTCACTTCTTGTCCTTCTACATCTTGTACATCTGGAACTAAACTATATGTTTTAACTTCTCCATTACTTTTTTCTATTTTGAAAATGTATTCACTTTTTAATTTTTTAGCAGAAGCTTCTAATAAGAAGTCATCCCACGTATTAATTTTAACTCCATTTACTTCAAGTATTTTGTCTCCCTCTTCTAGTCCAGCTCGTGAAGCAGCCATACCATCTACAACTTTATGAATAACTGGTTCACTAACAGGTCTTCCATAAAATAAGCCACTTACAAAGAATAAGAATATAGCTAAGAAACAGTTAAATAATATACCATTTATAAGTACTAATAATTTTCTTCCAAAACTCTTATTTTCAAGTACTTGAGACTTTTTAAGTTTCTTATTTTCTGGGTCTTCTTTTTCGGCCATTGAAACAAATCCACCTATTGGAAATGCTCTTAGTGAATAAGTTGTTTCACTATTCTTTGGTTTATATTTAAGTAGTTGAGGTCCCATTCCAAGAGAGAACTCATCTACATAAACTCCACCTTTTTTAGCTGCAATAAAATGTCCAAATTCATGGACAATTATTATTATACTTAATATAATTATTAATAATAGTAATGTTATCAAGAAATTCATGAATAACCTCCTTCTAGAAGAATGATAGGATAAAAGCAAATGCTAATATAACAAATATTAAACTATCTACCCTATCTAAAACTCCACCATGTCCTGGCATAATGTTACCAAAATCTTTAACACCATATTTTCTTTTAATTTGAGAGAAGAATAAATCTCCAAACATTGACATAATTGATAAGAATAATGATATTACAATTACAACAAATAAGTTAATATTAGTGTTAACGAAAGTTGTAAAGTACACAGAACCAATAAATGTACCAAAGAATGCTCCACCTAGTGCTCCCTCAACTGTTTTTTTAGGACTAATACTTGGACAAAGTTTAATTCTACCTAGTCTAGTACCAAAGAAATGAGCAAATGTATCTGTCATAAAGCATGTAAGCATTGCGTAGATAAAATATTCTAAGC
>CAKONA010000137.1 GCA_934096785.1 uncultured Bacilli bacterium
AACTAACAGTATAAGCGAAGGCCAAGTACTACATTGTCCGTACACGTATGAGAAAACAAGATTAATCGTCAAAGAAATGACAGATAATTTGGTATTAAGTTTAGTAGAAAAACACTTAAAAACAGACCAATTTGTTCTAACAATCGGATATGACATAGAAAACCTAACAACACCAGAAATTGCGAGAAAATATAAGGGAGAAATAACAACTGATAAATATGGAAGAAAAGTACCAAAACACTCACACGGAACAGCCAATATAGATCACAAAACATCATCAACTAAAGTAATAACTAACGAAGTAATGAAATTATATGATAGAATTGCAAATCCAATATTACTTTCTAGAAGACTAAATCTAACAGCATGCAACCTAGTAAGCGAAGACGTTGAAAACAAGCCAATCATAGAACAAATAGACTTATTTTCAAATTACGAAGAAATAAAGAAACAAAAAGAAAAAAGTTTAGAAGATGAAATAGAAGAAAAAAAGATACAAAAGACACTTCTAAGTATAAAAAAGAAATATGGAAAAAACTCAATACTAAAAGGAATGAACTTAGAAGAAGGAGCAACCACAAGAGACAGAAACAAAGAAGTAGGAGGACACAGAGGATGAGTAACTATGATGATATTATTAATTTAAATAGACCAGTTTCAAAACATCCTCATTTAAGCATAGAATCAAGAGCAGGACAATTTGCTCCATTCGCAGCACTAGTGGGTTACGACTCTGAAATAAAAGAAACCGCAAGGCTCACAGGTAAAAGAATAGAACTAGATGATAATTTTAAAGAAGTAATAAGTAATAAACTAAACTACTTAAATGAACATATAAATGAAAACAATGAAATAACAATAACATACTTCATAAAAGATAGTAAAAAGTCAGGTGGAAAATACAAAGATAAAACAGGAATAATTAAAAGAATAGACTTAGCTAATCAAAATATAAAGTTCACAGACAACACAATTTTAAGAATAAAAGACATAATAGATATAAAAGGGGACATCTTTAATGAAATGTATGAATAACATAAAAGAATATCTAAACAAAATAAGAAAACCAAGTTCAAATCAAAATAATAAAGTAATCAATGCATTATTAATATTTATATTAGGTATAACACTTGGAATATTTTCAAAATGGCTAGATAATCTAAGTATTGATAATACAATTTGGTGGCAAAATATAATAGATATTTTAGACTTAAAAAACACTTTTTCACTCTTTGGTATATGGATTTTTATAGCAGTTGCTATCTCAGTATATAGTAGTACTCCTAAAAGAGCAGCCATAAATGTATTACTATTCTTTATTGGTATGACAGTAAGTTATCATTTGTATACTATTTACTTTAGTGGTTTTAATCCATTTAATTACATGCTTATCTGGTACGGAATTACATTTATTTCTCCAGTACTTGCATACATTACTTGGCATAGTAAAGGTAACGGGAAATTATCATTTATAATAAGAACTTTTATATTATCAGTAATGGCCTTATCATCATTTAGTATCGGATCGTGGTACTTTGATATTTATAGTGCTATAGATTTACTTCTCTATATTGGAACAGTTTTAATACTTCACTCAAATATAAAGAATACATGTTTTAGTGTAATATTATCAATAATGATATCTTTTCTATTAAAATTTATAGTATAATAAAAGTATATTAGAAAGGAAATATGAAACTATGAACTTAATATTTAGTATCATGGGACTGATAGGCGGACTTTTAGGTAGTACAGGAGACATATTATTTGATCTAAAGGGAGAAGGTAATAAGAAACTTGGAACATCAAAGAACATTGATAGCAACTGGAGTAAAATGTCAGAATGGAGATTTGGAGCATCCATTATGTGCGCAATGATAGGGGTAATATTAATAGGATTTGGTTTCTACGCTATCGCAGATATGATAAGAGAAAATGATTTACTACTATCAAACATGATCCTAATAACAGGCTTCATCGGGTGCATAGGTGGACTATTCGTTCACTCAATGTTATGTATACAAGCAATCATTTATAAAAGAATCACAAACAATGGAAAAGACAATTATGAAATCGCAGATAACACTTTTAAAGAATAAATCCAAAGAAATTCGAAGATCTACCAGGTATAATAATGCCGAGTCTAGGACTAGCAATGACAGGAGTAATAGGCATAGTGGCATATTTAATATAAATAAAAGAAAAGAAAGAGGTATATTATGAAAAAAATAAAAACAGGATTATCATTAATCGTATTAGGAAACTTTTTATATTTAGCTTCCACAGTATTTAACAGAAATGAGGCTAGTGATTTAAGTAACTTTACTAGTGGACTATTAATAGGATTATCTATAGGTTGCAATCTAATTGGTATAATCTTAACAGCTTCATACATGGCAGAAGAAAATGAGAAATCTAAAAATAATACAAAAGTAAAAAACAATAAAAAATCTAAAAGTAATAAATAAATAAGGAGGTACAATGCATTTTCCAAAAAACATGACATTCCAATATTTCTTCTTTGACACATATATTGGTTACTTCTTACAAGCACTACCAATAGCCTTACTAGTAGGCATAATTTATTACTTCATAAAATTCAAAAATGATAAGAAAACAAAGACAAGTAAAAAGATACTTTCATGTATGTTTGTCTCTTATATAGTTGGACTAGTATGTTTAACAATAGGTTTAGATACAATGAATATAATTTGGTATAAACTAATATACAATATGGATCCGGGTACTAAAATAAATTGGTATAAAGGAGACTTTAACCTTAGCATAAGTTTTATAAATAATCTAACAAAAGAAAACATAATGAACATCATAATGCTTATACCATTTGGTATTTTATACCCATTATCGCAAAAAGGAACAAACTTTAAAGACATTATCATAAAAGGATTTATTCTTGTGCTTACAATAGAATTACTAGAACCAATATTTGGAAGAGCATTCGATATAAATGATATAATTCTAAATACAATTGGTGTATTACTATCATCAATTATTTATAT
>CAKONA010000138.1 GCA_934096785.1 uncultured Bacilli bacterium
TATTATTTCTTGCTTTTTTTGAATTACTGTTTTGTAATCATTTAAATTACTTACTGGGATTAAATCAGTTTCATTATTTCTACTTATTGCTTTTGATATTTCACTATTAACTTTAGGTATTTGCATGTATGGTTTAATATTAGAAAGCAAAGAATTTATTTGATTACTATATTTGGATATTTGTTCTTTTAGCTCTTCTATTTCTTTATTATTAGTATTAGGCTTAGTTATTTCTTGCTTTGAATTTTCATTTATTGCATTAACTATATTCTCTTTTTTGTTAGAATTATTAACTGTGTTAAAAAATAAGTCCATACTATCAGTAGCACTAAGTTTTGGTTTCTTTGATTCTCGCTCTTTTTCTATTCTATTCTTTTCTTCTTCTATTATTTTATTTTCTTTTTCTTTTTTATAATCGCTTATTGATTTTAAATCACGTAAATATTCACAATGTTTTTTTATTTCACTTACTGCTATTTTCATCTCATTTGGTACCTGAATATTATAAGAGTTTGTAACCATAGTAATATATAATTCTTCTACTTTAGATAAATCATTTTTATTTTCTAATGCATAGAACTCATATATAGAATTCACATATTTATTAACATCCCCTGGAGAAACACTTTCATAATCAGCATAGTCATTTGAATATATAGGTCCTGGTCTAGTGTCTATTACTGGTATGGTTGGTACGAAATTATCATAAGCTTTTTTTAACTCATCAATTGTATATGTAAACTTAACTGGTTGTGGCGGATTTTTTATCATTTCTTCTACACTTTTATCATAATCTTTTTTCCACTCGCTACTTCCAAAAAAAGGGATTTCATTGTTTTCCATATTACACTGCCTTTCATATTTTTCTTATGGTATTATAATTATAACATACTTTACATTTTCTATGTCAATTTTGTATTTTGTTTACAGTTATTTTACATCAATTAAAAACTACCCTTGATTGTAAGAGTAGTTATTTATTAAGCCTAAGCATTCTTGTAGTAAAATTTAAATGTTTTACTCTATCATAAGTATAGTCATCGCTTTCATCTATTAATTCGTCTAAATACGGAATTTCTCCAATGGGATTATCTTTATCTTTTAGCATTCTTGCATAGGCTTTAGCATTTTCAAGTGTTTGGATTTTACTTGATAATTTATTATATTGTCTTTTAGATATATGTTGTATTTCTTTTGCATATATTAAATAATAAAATGATATTAACATTGATATTCTATCTAAATTGGGTATTGATTTTATTTTTTCATGTCTATAATCTACTAAGAAGTATTTCATTAACATTGATATAAATGGAGAGGTGTATTTATCGAAACTACAACCATCTAAATCGCAGAATACTACATTACCTTTTGCATCGATAAGAATATTTTCAAAACTTAAATCTTTATATATTATATTATTATCATGAATAGTCCTTAGTATTTCACTAGCTTTTGAAATGTAGTTTAAAAGTCTTTTAGTATCAACATGTCTTACAGAGAATGCATCAGAAAGTTGCATTGAGTTTGGAAAATAATCCATGGTGTATCCTTCTAATTTATCATTTTTAACTATTAATTCTTTTGGAGTTAAAACGTTATCTATTTTAATTCCATCCATTGCTAAAAACTTTTTATGTAGTTCTTCTTTTTCATGAACATATAGTTTATCTAATATTTTATAACAAGTACTTCCATCTTTATATAAAGTTGATGTTGATCCTTGACTAATTAATTTGTGCATAGATTTTAAATCAATATCATTTAATTTTATTTGTTCCATAGTTTCCCCTTAAATTTATATTTATATAATAACACAAAGTACTATAATTTTAAATTATTTATTATTTTATATGATTTATTCTTGATTTTATTCTATCTTTACCTAGTAATTTCATTATTTCATATAAATTTATTTAAATAATTATGTTAATTTACATTTTATGATTTGAATCTTGCGTTTCTTCTAAATATTTCTCATAATTCATATGTTTTTGATAATGATAACTACTTAAATATACTCTTTCTCCATCATATATGTAGTTTGTTCCTTCAAAATATTTTTCTAATGGTTTTGTTACTTTTGATTCATCAAATACTTTGTATGTTTCAATACTTTTATCTGAATATCTCCATTCATCATATTTAATTATATAATCTTTTAATTCTTCTACTGATAAATTCATTTCCCATGGTTCAGACATTTCTATGTAGTTAGGATTTTTAACTTCTTTATAACATTCACAATTTATTAAGTAATCAGTTAAATTTATATATGCATCTTTATATGGAACATCTTGCATTTTAAATTGTTTTGCTAATTCTAATAATCTTCTTTGTGCTTTTTCGCCAACACACTTTACTCCAAAGTTAACGCATCCTTGGTGATAAGAAAATTTAGTGATATCTTCTCCCTCTAATGTATTAAATATGTCTTTGTTTTCATCTGAAAGATTATCAAAATACACTTCAATCCAGCAAACTCCTTCATTTAAATGATTGCTGACCATATAAGTATAAATGTTTTTTCTCCATAATTCTTCGCATGCTGGGATGCATTCTTCGATTATGTATGTTCTAGGATTCATTTCTACATCTTCCATTGGACTAGTCATTGATTCAAGTAATTCATCATTTTTAGGAAGAAATCCTTTAGATAATATTTCTTTCTTTTTTTCTTCTTTATCATTTTCTATTTCTTCTGGTGTTTTAACTCTATCAAATCTTGCTAAGTAGTCTTCAATTTTATCTTTCTCATTAAATTCAATTTCTTTCATAGTTAACCTCTTTCATATTTATTTTATCATATTTTCCATTAAATTGAATTTTTTAAACAAAAAACTACTCAAAATAAATTCAAGTAGTTTCTTATCAATCTGGTGCTGAAAATAGGAATTGAACCCACAACCTACTGATTACGATTCAGTTGCTCTACCAATTGAGCTATTTCAGCATGGTTGCCTCAATAGGATTCGAACCTATGATGCTGGAGTCAGAGTCCAGAGCCTTACCACT
>CAKONA010000139.1 GCA_934096785.1 uncultured Bacilli bacterium
CTTCTAATTTAATATTTGCATCTAATAAAGTATCTTTCTTTATATTAAATGATTTTACATATCCAGTTCCCTCAAATGAAACATCAATTCCTACTAGTTTAGCATACGTTATAACATCATTTCTACTCCAACCTTTTATATCTAGCATTTTATAATTATTTGTGTCGTTTGTTACTAAGAATATTTTATTACCTGCATTTAATTTAGTATTGCTAGCAGGATATTGTTTTATAATTTTTGTTCCTTCTCCAATAACAATAGGTTTCATTAAAGATGTTTCAAGTCCCGTTTTAACTGTTTCTGCATCCATATTTATATAACTCTTTATAGTATAAGTACCAGTCTCTTCTACTTCTTTATTACCTACTATATTAAGGTATGTACCAGTATCTTTTACAAGGCCTTTAACAGCATTCTTTAAATATTTAGCATCTGTTATTTTGCTAGCAGCTACATATATTATTACTTCTGGGTCATCTCCTGGGAACAATGCAGCGAAACTTTTAACATAGTTTCTGCTTCCCTTTAAGTATCCTCCGCTTGTAGATGCTATTTGAGCAGTACCAGTTTTACCTATAACATCATATCCAGGTACATTATAACCACTACCGGTAGCTATAGAACAACCATCTTGTACAACACCTCTCATTAGTTCCTTCATCTTTTCAACCGTTTCAGTACTTGCTACCTTTGATATTTCAGTTCTCTTATTTTCAAGTACTACTTCTCCAGTCTCACCACTAACAATCTTTGAAACTAAGTATGGTTTAATCATAACACCATCATTAGCAATAGTAGTAAGAGCCTGTACCATTTGAATAGCACTAACTGTCATACCTTGTCCATAAGAAGCAGCTGCTACTTCAGTATTATATCTAAAATTAACAATACCCTTACTCTCATTAGGAAGAGGTATTCCAGTCTTCTTTCCAAAACCTAGTTCTGAATAAAAATCTTTTAGTTTTGCTCTACCAAGCTCCATTGCTAAATTAACAGCAGCAACATTTGAAGAAGCCATAAATCCATTATCAAATGTAACCATTCCCCAACCTACATTATTCCAGTCTTTTATTTTAGCTTCATCTACTTTTATAGTTCCACTTTTATATTTCTTACTTCCATCATATATTCCATTTTCCATAGCGGCCATAAAGCTAAATATTTTCATAGTTGAACCAGGTTCATACTCATAAGCAACAAAAGGATCATAATATGATTTTATCTCTAATGTGTTATTATTGAAACTTGGACTAGATGAAACACCTAATATTTCTCCAGTCTTAGCATTAACTACTGATATAGTTGCCCACTCAGGTTTACCTTCTTCTAAAGTATTCATTGCTTGCTCAGTAAACATCTGAATATTATCATCAATAGTTAAATATATATCATCTCCACTAATACTCTTTTTCTCAACCGCAGGTGTACTTGTTATTTGATAACCATATAAGTCAGATTGATACTTTTTATATCCATCAGTACCAGTTAACTCATCATTATAATATAATTCAAGTCCCATTTCTCCGACATACTTACCATTATCGTTATTTTTAGCATACCCAAGTGTATAAGATAAAAAGTCTCCATTAGGATAATATCTCTTTGTACTTGATATAAAATCTATACCAGGTAAATCTAAATTATCAATTTCATCTTTAACAAGTTCAGTTATTCCTCTACCACCCGGACCTAACTCTACTTGATAGGGTACTTTCTCTATGCATTCTGTACCATCATCATTACAAGATTTAATCTTTGTATTTAAAAGACTTAATATTCTTTCTTTAGTCATATTTATTAAAGGACTCAATAGTTCAGCAGTCTTTTCTTTATCAACTACATGATAAGGCCTTTTTTCATCCTTAGTTCTGCTCGGATCTAAATAAGCAATTACTGTATAACTATTAACATCTTTAGCAAGAACTTCACCTTTGCTTGAATATATTGTTCCTCTCTTAGCAGTTAATGTCTTAGTACGAGTATCACGACTTTCAGCAAAAGATGCAAGTGTTTTATCATTTACTTTTACATTACCTAAACCAATCCATAGTAATTTCATAATTATTGCAGTAAAAATAAAAACAACAATAATTATGAATATTGTATTAATCTTAATTACTCTTGTTTTCATACACGCCACCTCTACTTTGAAATTACTCTAATGTTATTATTATTATACTTCAAATCATTGGCATCTGCAACTTCTAATGCATTATCTAAAGATGCAAGTTCATTTATTTTCATTTGCATACTTAAATTCATCTTTTCTTGACTTTCTACTTTGCTTTTTAATCTTTGAAGTTCAGAGTTACTTGATTGTACTTTAGCACTCAAAACAAAAGTTGATAGTAAAAATCCCATGAAGAAAATTACAGTGAGTGTCTTTAGTAAACCTTCCCCCTTAGTTTTTACATATCTTTTTTGTTTCATTTATCTTATCCTTTCAATTACTCTTAGTTTTGAACTTCTACTTCTATTATTTTCATCAAGCTCATCCACGCTTGGTGTTAATTTTACTATTTTTTTAGCTCTAGCACTTAACTCAACTGGAACCATTGGAAGTTTCTTAGTACTAGGATCATCTGTGCATAACTCTTTAAATACTTTAGATACTATTTTATCTTCTAAAGAATGAAATGATATTACTTCTAGTCTACCACCAATTTTTAATAAGTCAAATGCATCTTTTAAAGAACTTTCTAATATGTCAAGTTCATGATTAACTTCAATTCTAATTGCTTGGAATGTCTTTCTAGCTGGATGTGTTTTATTTCTATAACTAATTGGTACACTATTTTTAATTATTTCAGCTAGTTCTAAAGTTGTTTCAATAGGTCTAGAATCAATTATAGCTTTGGCTATACTTTTAGCATATTTTTCTTCTCCAAACTTATAAAGTATTTTAGTTAATTTTTGATAGCTGTACTCATTTACTACTATCTTAGCATTTAATGGATTACTTTTATCCATTCTCATATCAAGAGGAGCATCTTTATGAAAACTAAATCCTCT
>CAKONA010000140.1 GCA_934096785.1 uncultured Bacilli bacterium
GAAGAAAGGTTGGTGCTTATGATTAATGTAATTAAACAAAAAATTGATATGGAGGAGTCTTTAAGAAAAAGATTAGAGATTATCTGTGATTTTTGTAATGCTACTCCGACGTTTATAAATGGTAGTATAAGAAGAATTGATAAAACTAATTTAAGTTACATTGAGCCACACAGAATTATTATTAATGATATGACTTTTCTTGCTTTTAATTACTCTAATGAAATCTATATTAATAACTTGAGTAAAAAGATTAAACTAGCAGAACTTGAAAACTACATTAAATCACACTAACTATTCCCTACAAATGGGGTATAGACAAATCTTGTAAAATATTGTAGAATAAGACATCAATAAATGCCATGCAGTATCGTCTTTTATGAGAAATGGGGTACTTTATGAAAGAACGATTTATTGATACTTTAAAATTAGTAGTAAATGTTTTATATGAGGAGTCAAATACCGTTAGTGTTTAACTAGTAGTTTTTGACTCCTCTTTTTTTGAAAATAAGAAAAAGGGAGATGATAATTAATGTATGATGATGTGAAAAAAGTCGCAGGAATATATATTAGAGTATCAACAGAAGACCAAGCAAGAGAAGGTTTTAGTTTACCAGAACAAGAAAAGCGTTTAAGGGCTATGTGTGAGTACAAAGGTTATGAGATATATGCTGTGTACCAAGATGCTGGAATAAGTGCTAAAACGGGTAATAAACGTCCAGAATTTGAAAGATTATTACAAGATATAAAAGATAGAAAATGTAACACCATAGTAGTTTTAAAACTAGATAGACTTACACGTTCTGTTTATGACTGGGAAAACATTTTAAAGTTTTTAGAAGAAAATGATGCATATTTAGATTGTGCTAATGATGATATAAATACTACTAGTGCAAATGGTAAGATGATAAGTCGTATTTTAACATCAGTTAGCCAACAAGAAATTGAAAGAACTAGCGAAAGAACAAAGGTTGGACTTGCTGGTGCAATTAAAGCAGGACATATTCCTCATAAAGCCCCTTTAGGTTACACTAGAAAAGATAAAACTTTAGTACCTGACATAAAAACAAAAGATGTTATTGTTAGAATTTTTGACTTATATCATAGTGGTTTATCTTATCAAAAAATAAAAAATATTTTTAATGAAGAAAAAGTATTAGGAAAAACAAATTGGTATGATACGACAATTTTAAAAATATTAGAAAATGAAATCTATAAAGGAGATTTTGTTCATGGTAAAAGGACAAAACACCCTACTTATTACAAAGATGTTGTAGAGCCTTTAGTATCAAAAGAATTGTGGGAGGAATGTCAGGTGCAACAGAAAAAGAATTCTAGGTCTTATCAAAGAACACTTACTTATTTGTTCTTGCAAAAGTTAAAATGTCCTAAATGTGGCAGAATATTAGGTGGAAAAGCAACAACCAAGAAAAATGGTAATTCGTATTTTTATTACTATTGTAACGATTGTAAACTTACTATAAAAGAAGCAGTAGTAGAAGAATATATCAGTCAGTTCATAGATGATATTGTGGAATATGATAGTGTTGTTAATCAGTTTTTCCTACCAATGATTAAGCAAAAAATAGAAAACCCAAAAGAAGAAATTGAGACAGAATTAAAGAAAGAAAAAGATAAGTTCAAAAGAATTAGAGAGGCATACGTTAATGAGGTATTTACTTTAGAAGAATATGATGTAGAACGTAAAAAAGTAGAAAACACTATTGCTGATTTAGAAGAAAAATTAAGTGAATCAGAAATCTGTGATGAGTTAAAGTTTACTCCTGAAGATATACTTATCAAACGAGATATAGACTACATCAATTCAATTAAATACCCTGAAAAATTTAAAGAATATAATAAACGTTGGAAAGATTTTACAAGAGAAGAAAAAGCCGATTTGATTATGAATTATGTTGAAGAAATCACTTTAAAACAATTTAATAATAAACTTTGTGTTGTAGATTTTGTTAGATTTAGAGAGTCAGTCGCTAACTCTATGAATGATTTATATAGAAACGGTTTTCTTGATAAAAATGAAACAGCAGTATTTGGAAATGTTATAGGCTCTATTCGTTTCAGTGAGTATAGAGATGAAAATGAGGTATGGCAACATATATTGAGATTAAGACAATTCTATGATGTTAAGTTTTACCAAGCAATTTATAATACAGAAAAACAAGTATTTTATTTTGATTTTAAAGAAGATAATAAAGCAATTGTTAGAGTATTCCCTATGGAAGATTATCGTAAAATAGATCCTGATGTAAAAATGAAAGAATATGATATTGGGGTATTATACGTTGTTAAAGATGATGGAACTTTACTAGAAGATAATGAGGCAGTGTTTAAATATATTCCTGATAAAACAGATGGGGTAATTACTAGAGAGGAAATGGTAAGTGGAGTATCATTTGCAAAAGTAAAACCAGCCAACGAAATTGGGTTAGAAGAATGTACGGTGTATGAAGAAGAATAAAATGCGTGGCACGTTTTGTTGAACTCTGTTCAATGAAAGTGGTGATAGCATTTTATAAGACTTATGGAATTTTGTTTTTTTAAAACAATATGGAATAAGTCTAAAAGGGTTCTAGGGAATATCCCTAGCCCACAGGTTATTTTGATGTTTACGTCAAAATACCTAGGGGGTTAAATATTTTGACGAGAGCCAAAATATATCTATGAAAGGAGGCGAAAATTAATGAGTACCTTATCTTATTCACTACATCTTGGTAGTGATAAAAACAGAAAAACGTCATCAAGAAACATGGCAAAAAGTAATGCTTCTGGCTCTACCTCTTTATCTAACAATGCAATTCAAAATCCAAGAGGCTTATCAAGAGTTGATAAACATAATTACCGTAAATATGATAATAATACAGAACTAATTGAAATAATAAGAGGTACTTCCTCTCTTTATGATGATGTCAAAAAACTTTATGAAGAAGAATTTAAAGAGGCAGTAGATGAATATAATTCTAGGCAAACAAGAGATGAT
>CAKONA010000141.1 GCA_934096785.1 uncultured Bacilli bacterium
TATCTGCATTATCAAAGTATTTATCGCTTCTGGCTGTTATAACAAATATTTTGTTTCCTTCTTCTCTAAGTTTTTCAATTACATTTTTTGCATCTTCTTTTATTGTTGCGATATTACATATTTCTTTTGAATGTGTAATGTAAAAATCTTCTAATTCTTTTGTATCTAAAATACCTGTCACTAATTTATGAAGATTTAATTTTGCATCTGGATGTTCGCTTTCGTATTTACTTGCGAAAACGCTTGTTGCTTCATTAGTATTAGTAAGTGTATCATCTATATCTATTCCTATATTCACACTATTCCTCCTTTATAATTATATTTTCTTTTTTTAAAATTATTTCTTTAATAAAGTTATTGAGTCATTAAAGTCGCCTATTGTCTCAATAGACTTATTTTGTTCTTTTTCTCCCTCTTCTGCGAATTTTTCAAGAAGACTACTGCATCTCATTCTTCCATAAGCTCCACACTTTAATACTGCTTCGTTTAGTTCTTGGTTTTTGAAGTTTGTACCTAAGCGAAATTGTCCGATGATAGTTTCAGCTAACTCTTTAATATTTTCTTTTCCAGCATTACCAAACTCATCATCTTGTGTTGGATCATAAAGGTCAGTATCAACTGCTTTTAATTTTCCATCAGTTGTCCAAATTAAATTTTCTTGATTTAAGTCGTTAAATAATATTCCTTGTCTACTTAGTCTAAACATTTCTCTTTCAAATGTGTCAAGTGCTGTTACAAATTCTTTGAATCTTACTGCATCTTCTATATTTATTAATTTGTCTCCATCTACGTATTGCATTAAGTATCCTTTTAAGTCTCTTGCAGTGTTTGCTTCTAAAAATACTAATTCTTCTGGGAAAGCTATTAAATCACTTTCATAATATGATAATGTTTTTAGTTTGTTAAAGAAATAATATTTTTTATAAAATTCTTTATAAACCTTTCCATCTTCTGTTAGGTAGCAAGTTCCCATTTTGCCACCACCTAATTTTTTCATGTAGTATCCTTCAGGTATTTTACTGTATGTTACTTCTTTGCTCATAATACACTTCCTTTCGAGGAATACTTATTTTAGCACAATTGGTATAAATAATCAAACTTTTTTGTAAAGAAAAAAATGTCAACAAGTTGTTAACATTAATTCTTATTTCTAAGTGATTTAAACATCTTTTTCCATAGCTTACTTGATGAATAATTTAGAATTCCTTCTTTATATATTCTAAGTCCATATTTGTAAAGTAAGAAGCATGTTATTATCATTAGTACTATTGATATTATTAAGTCAATTATTGTCATTTCACCTAGTGTATACATTACCGGTGCTAGTATTCCTGATATGAATGGTATGTATGATGCAACTTTTATGAATACAGCTCCTTGGTAAACTGATGCATAAAGTGCTAGATAGTAACCTAACATTAAGAATATCATTACTGGTGTTTGTATTTGGTTATAGTCTTCCATACTTGTTGTCATACTAGCAAGTACACCTATAAATAATGAGTATGCTAGGAAACTTAGAATTATAAGTATTAGGAAGAATGGTATACCAGCAAGTAGTTTAGATGCTAAATCACTTTGTAAGAACATTGTTATGTATGTACTTATTTTACCTGTTGTTTCTGCTCCGATAGCACCTGTAGTTATACTTCCACTAGTAGTTAAAAATCTAATACCGCTACCAATAAATGCATAAAGTAAAAGTAAGAATCCTTGAAATAATGCGAATACATTTGATGCGACAAGTTTTGACATAAAGTGTGCTTCAGGTGTTACGCTTGATATAATTATTTCCATACTCTTAGTACTTTTTTCTTCGTTAATTTCAGCACCTATCATTTGAACCATAAGAACTATTAATATAAAGAATGGAACTATAAATACTATTATAATTACACTACCTATTAGTTTAATAAGTTCTTCATTTTCATTTAGGTTTTCATCTAAGTATATTCTATTTATATCTACGCTTTTGTAAATGCTAGAGAGTACTTCTTCACTTATGTTAGCACTTTTCATAGCCATGTTTACTTTAGTTGTGTTTAGTGCATTAAGTAAATCTTGATATAGGATGTTATCTATATAATCATATGAAATCATATCTACATCAAACATTTTATCTAGTGACGTTGTTTCTATCTTTTTAATATTTATTATTATGTCTTTTGATTCATCTTTTATGATTTCACTTTTTAATTCGTCAATAGACTTATCTGTTTTTACTAGTGTAGCATTATAGTTATTTAGTATGTCTTTGTAGCCCGTTTTCATTGTTTCTTCTAATTCGTTATAGATACCTATTTCATCTACTAGGTATACGTTTATTTCTTTATCAAAGTCTCCTCCGAATAGTTTAACTACACTATCTAGGTTGATAAGACAAATTGTTATTAAGAATATTACTATGTTTACTATTAAGAATGATTTAGTACATATTTTTTTCTTAAGACTATCTTTTGTTAAAAATTTGAATTTATTTTTCATATTCTTCACCTACTTTACTTACAAATATTTCATTTAAAGAAGGTTCTTCTACTACAAATTTGGTTACGTTATCATACTTTGACACTTCTTTAAATAATGTACTTATGTATGATTCATCTTCTATTCTGATTGTGTATTCATCTTTATTTCTTTCTAGTGCTTCTACTCCTTTTAATTTAAGGATTTCTTCTTCATTTAGGTTTGCTTTTACTTTTACATTTTTCTTTCTGAAGTCTTTTTTTATTTTAGTTAGTTTTCCTTCTAAAACAGTTCTTCCTTTGACTAAGATGATTAGGGAATCACAAAAGTATTCAATGTGTTCCATCATGTGTGATGAGAATATTATCATTGTACCTTTCTTTTTAAGTCTTAGGATTTCTTTTTTAAACATTTCTACGTTTATTGGGTCTAATCCACTAAATGGTTCATCTAATATAAGTAGTTTTGGTTCATGAATTATACTTATTATGAATTGTATTTTTTGTTGAT
>CAKONA010000142.1 GCA_934096785.1 uncultured Bacilli bacterium
CATTAATAGAGTCAATATTTTTGTATCCTCGTACTTTCACTACTCCTAAAATAGGTAACGTAATTGTTTTACTTTTTAAATTCAATTACATATCCGAATGAGAATTTATTCCATAACTGATTCTATCGTTTTTTGATTTGAATCTCAAAATAAATTTTTTGTCTTTGCATGCTTTCATATAATTTTTATCTAAATCTTGAAGTATTTTCTTTACAAAGTTATCATCAACATCTCTTAGAAAATCATGTTTATGTTTTACATGATTTTGATAATACCTCATGTTTTCATATTGCCCACTATAGTTTTCTATAATAAGAGATAGAAAATAATTATAGATGAATCTTTTTGTTTCGAATGTTTTGTTTTTTTTTCTTGTATATCACTTGGATATAACCTAAATTTGTATGATTTGTAATACATATTTTAAACCCTCCTATTATTATAGTAAGCCAAAAGTTTTGAAAACACTTCTTTTTTTGATAATTTTTTATATTTTTTTACAAATTAAAAGACATATAATTTGATATGTCCTTCACTAATTAATTTTTCTTAGATATTTTCTTTATTAATTCTGTTGAATCAACGCTTTTTCCTTTTATAGCTTCTAGTACTTCAATTGGTAAACAGAATATAATAGTATTTGATTGATCACTACTTATATCATTTATAGTTGATAATGTTCTTAGATGCATTGCGCCAGGTGTTGTTGCCATTGTTTGAGCTGCGATTGCTAAATTTTTAGATGCTTCAACTTCTCCTTTTGCCTTTGTAAGAATTGCTTCTTTTTCACGTTCAGCTTCTGCTGCTTTAGCGATTACTCTTTTCATTTCTTCAGGTAAACTTACATCTTTAAGTTCGACATTTTCAACTTTTATACCCCATGGGTCAGTTGCTTCATCAATGATTTTACATATTTCTGTCGAAATTTTTTCTCTTTCACCTAAAAGTTCATTTAATGAAACACTACCTACTACATTTCTCATGGTAGTTTGAGCAAGTTGACTAACTGCATAATAGAAATTTTCTACTTCTAGTATAGCTTTTGATGCATCAAATATTTTATAGTATATTACTGCATTTATTCTTACAGAAACATTATCTTTTGTAATTGCATCTTGTTCTGGAACATCTACTGCTTTAGTTCTAATATCAATCTTCTTATATGATTGAAATATTGGTAATATGATATTCCATCCTGGCTCCATAATACCACTAAATTTTCCACAAGTAAATTTTACTCCTCTTTCGTATTCATCAATTTGAACAATACTTTTAAGTAGCATGATACCCATGATAACAACTATTATCCAGAAAATATAATCCATTTCATTCACCTCTATCAATATTATATTATATTTATTTCTAAATTAAAAGGAATTATTTGATTAATTCCTCATCTTTATCACATTCTGTATTTATAACGTATTCATCTGTTATTATACCTTTTGAAACAAGTACACTTTTAATACATTTATCTTTATATTTTTTGTCATCTTTTAAATACTTTGCATCTATTAATTCAGCAAGATAAACTATTGTGTTTTCATCATCAGTCTTATTATCTTTAATGTAATTACTCACCGCTGTTTTAAGTTCTCTTTCGATTTTGTTATCTTCAAGATTATAGCCAAGTATTAATAGCATTCCACATATTAGAACTATCAAACTAGCCCACATTATCATAATATTTTTGCTCATTAGAAATCATTTTCACTTTCGTATCCTGTTGTTTTATATTTAGGACATTTTATATAAGAAACATAGACTAATTGGCCACCACTTGTATTTATAACTTTAGCATATCCACTACATTTATTATTCTTATCATCTAATAAATCTCCTAGATATCCACCTGATTGAAGTGTTGATACTCTTACTATTACAATATCTTCACTTGTTCCATTATAATTATCTAAATAATATTTTTTAGCTGCTTCTAGTACTTTTGTTTCAAGTGGCTCATAAGAATAAACTTCACTAGAATCATCTGGTTTAATCAATGCATTTTCGTTATGTCCTAAAAGACCAAGTCTATTAAGACCAATTGTTGCAATTACCAAACAAAATAAGAATACAAGTATATAAAAAAGTTCTGCTCTAAGTCCCCATCCATTTTTATTCATAATATTTATCACCTACCTAAATTATATATCATAATTAATATTTTTTCTATAATAATTCTTCGATTTTACTTCTTATCTCTTCATCTTTAACATTAGAAATAAGTTCTTTTATCTTTTTATTTTTACCATTAATTTTTAGTATGTTTTCAAAATTTGTAAGTTTGCTTGTGATTTGATTTAAATATTTTGATGCGTAACTTCTACTTACTTCGTACAAGTCCGCTATTTCACCTAAGCTGTAATCTTCAAAGTAATAGTATTCAAAATAGTTTCTTTCTTTTTCATTAAGTAATTCTTTATAAATTATATATAAGTTTACTATATATTCTCTTTCTATCATTAGAACTCCTTAAATAATCCGTATATGTATTTTTCAATATCAAATGGTATCAAGTCAGTTTCTTTTTCACCAAGCCCTACGAATTTCACTGGAATATTTACAAGTTCTTTTATAGCAAGCACTATTCCACCTTTAGCAGTTCCATCTAATTTTGTAAGAACTATTCCAGTAATGTTTGTAATTTCTTTGAAGCTTTTTGCTTGTGCTATTCCATTTTGGCCTGTTGTAGCATCAATTACAAGAAGTGTCTCAACTGGATTTCCAGGAATTATTTCGTTGATTACTCTGTTCATTTTTTCAAGTTCTTTCATCAAGTTAGCCTTGTTTTGAAGACGTCCTGCAGTATCTACAAGTACAAGGTCATATTTTTCATCTCTAGCTTTTGTAAGTCCATCATATATAACAGCTGAAGGGTCAGTTCTGTCATCTCCATAAAATGAAACTCCTATTCTGTCTGCCCACTCATTTAATTGATTAACAGCTCCTGCTCTAAAAGTATCTC
>CAKONA010000143.1 GCA_934096785.1 uncultured Bacilli bacterium
GTTGTATGGCTGGTAAACTTCCAGTAAGTCCAATATGCAACCCTGGCATTAGTTCAATAGAAGCTGCAATAGAGCCTACAAATCATAATTATTATTACTTTGTGGCTGATAAAAATGGAAAAACATACTTTACTAAGACAGATGCAGAACATGTAAGTAAAGTTAGAGAGTTAAAGAGAAACGGATTATGGATAGAATATCAAAATTAATAAAAGAAATAGAAGAATATGGTATTAAAAATAATGTACCAATAATGAGTGAAGACACAATTGAGACTATTAAAAACATTATAATGGTAAATGAAATACATAGTGTATTAGAAATAGGTACAGCAATAGGGTACTCAACTATATGTTTTGCGAGTACTCCTGGTGTTTTGAATGTTACAAGTGTTGAAAGAGATGAAGAAAGAAGCAAGATAGCAAGAGAAAATGTTAAAAAATGTGAACTTAAAAACATAAAACTACTTGAAGAAGATGCATTAAATGTTATAATAGAAGACAAATATGATTTAATTATTATTGATGCGGCTAAAAGTCAAAATATGAAATTCTTTGAAAAATTTAAAAAGAACCTTAATGAAGATGGAATAATCATAATAGATAATTTAAGTTTCCATGGATATGTTAATAGAAAAGAGAGAATAGAAAGCAGAAACTTAAGACAAATGGTTAATAAGATTAGAAAGTTCATAGATTTCTTAAATAATAATGAAGAGTTTAGTGTAAAATATATAGAAGTAGGTGATACTTTAGGAGTATGCAAAAGAAAGAATATTTAATAATACCAAATAAGAAAGAATTAGATTTATATAAAAAGTATAATTTTAATACATTTATATTACCACTTGATGGGTATAGTATAGGATTTAATGTGTATTTTAACTTAGATGAAGTAAATAGTCTTAGCGAAAAGTATAATGTGTATGTAATTATGAATAAGTTTTTACATATGAATATAGTTGAATTTAGAAAAATATATAAGAACTTTAATAAAAAAGTTAAGTTTATAGTAGAAGATATAGGTCTTACTGATATAATTGATAAAGATAGACTTGTGTTATATGAAAACCATATATTATCTAATTATAAGGCTATTAATTATTTAAATAGTCTTGGAATAGAGAATGTTGTTATTAATAATGACTTAACTATTAATGAACTTGAAGAGATACAAGGTAAATGTGAAAGTAATTTATATTACTTTTATGTTGGTAAGAATAGTCTTATGTATTCAAGACGTAATTTAGTAAGCAACTATAATAAACATTATAATTTGGATGATACTAGTAATTATGAGTTAGTTGAAAAAGTTAGTAAGAAGACTCTTGATATATATGAAGAAGTGGATGGAAGTGTTGTATATTTTGATAAAATATTTTGTGCTTCTAAGTATATAGATAGATTAAACATGAATTTAATAATAAATCTTACTAATATAGATAGCGTTAGTGAAAAGATAATACTTGAAGAGTTTGATAAGTCTAATTTATGTGATTTGATTGATAGTGATTATTATTTTTTAGAGAATGATATTAAGTATAAGGTAGGTGATATTAAATGAAATATGAATTATTGTTACCTGCTGGAGATTTGAAGAGACTTAAGTTTGCGTTTATGTATGGAGCTGATGCTGTATATATTGGTGGATATAATTATAGTCTTAGGGCTAATGCTAATAACTTTAGTTTAGATGAAATAAAAGAGGGAGTAGAGTTTGCTCATAAACTTCATAAAAAGGTATATGTAACTGTTAATATGGTTTTTCATAATGAAGATTTAGATGGATTAGATGAATATTTAAGTGCTTTAGATAGCATTGGGATTGACAGTTATATAGTTAGTGATTTTGCTGTTATAGAGGCCATTAAGCGTCTTAAAATAAAGACTCCGTTCTTTATATCTACACAGAAATCTATTACTAATTTAGAGGCAGTTAAATTTTATAAATCATTAGGTGCTTATAGAGTGGTTATGGCTCGTGAATGTAGTCGTGAAGACATAAAAAGAATAAAAGAAAATATTGATACAGAAGTAGAAGTATTTATTCATGGAGCTATGTGTACTAGTTATAGTGGTAGATGTGTTATGAGTAATTATGTAACACTTCGAGACTCTAATAGAGGTGGATGTAGTCAAGTATGTAGGTTTACATTCGACTGTGGCAAAGATAATGAATATGCTTTTTCATCAAAGGACTTAAATATGATAGATTACTTAGGTGATATGATGGATTTGGGTATTGAATCATATAAAATAGAAGGTCGTATGAAAAGCTTATACTATATAGCAACTGTAGCTAATGCTTATAGAACAATAATGGATAAGAAGATAGATGGAACACTCTCTGAAGATGATATTACTTACTATAAAAAGATACTAAATAGAGTATCTAATCGTGAGAATATTCCTCAATTTTATAATGGAGTTCCTGGAGTGGAAGGACAATACTATACAGGACGTGAAGAAGTAAGTAATAAGGACTTTTTAGGACTTATAAAGTCATATGATGAAAGTACTCACGAAGCAGTAGTTGAACAAAGAAATAAATTTAGTGTAGGAGATACAGTTGAAGTTTTTGGACCAAATACTGTGACTAAAAAAGTTAAAATTGAATATATTATAAACAATGATGGTGAAAAAGTAGAGTCAGCTAGTCACGCTCAAGAAATCATTAAGATAAAAATACCATTTAAGGTATATGAAAATGATATTATAAGAGTGAATTTCGCTTGACAAAAGTGACTTTTTATAGTATCATTTTTGGGTAACAAGAAAGAGGTGGCAATTTGCTATGAAAAAGAAAGAAATTTTTTTAACAAGTGAAGGTTATTTAGAACTTGAGAATGAATTACATTATTTAAAAACTGAAAAGAGAAAAGAAGTAACTCAAACATTAAAAGAAGCAAGAGCTTTAGGTGATTTGTCAGAAAACTCTGAATATGA
>CAKONA010000144.1 GCA_934096785.1 uncultured Bacilli bacterium
AGTCAGTAGATGAACTAAGTAATGTTGAAATAGAATCAATAAAAGATGATTTTGGAGACAATAATTCAACAATCAGAGACTATATTGAAGATGGAATAGTAATATTTAGTAACTATAATCAATTATTAAATCAAGAAAAAATGATAGAACCACAACTAAGATATTTAGACCTTACAACCTCTGTTTACAAAGTTAAAAACTTAACTAAAAAAGAAGATATATTCATAGACACAATAAATAATAAAAATAGTGACATCAATATAGAAGCAAAATCTATCGCAAATTACGAAAATAATAAAGAAGCATTCATAGAAGCAATAGAAAAATACAACGGAACATTATATACAACTAACAAGTTATTAACAAAAGAAATAAAAAAATCAGACAAAAATATAAAAATAGTAAATAATACATTAAATCATGGTTTCGTGTATAAAAATATATATTATTTTTCAGAATTTGATTTATATGGACACAAAAATAAGCAAGAATTGACACGTGAAAAGTCACTTGGAACTAAAATAATGTCAATTGACGCTATTAAGCCTGGAGATTATGTAGTACATAGAAAATCAGGAATAGGTATCTACATGGGTATAACAACAATAGAAAAGAAAGGCTTAAAGAAAGATTATCTTCTTATTCAATACAAAGGCAATGATAAACTATATATGCCAGTAGAGGACTTATCAAAACTATACAAATACTCGGCTAAAGAAGGAGCTAAACCAACTATTAATAAATTAAATAGTGTTGAATGGACTAAAACAAAACTGAGAATAAAAGAAAGAATAAAAAGTATAACAGGAGAACTTCTTAAAATATATCAAGAAAGAAACAAAGCAACAATTGAACCATTCAAAAAGGATGATGAAGAACAAGAAATATTTGAGTCTGAATTTGAATATGAAGAGACAGTAGATCAATTAAAAGCAGCAAATGATATAAAAAAAGATTTAGAAAAACCACGTCCAATGGAAAGACTTCTATGTGGAGATGTAGGATATGGCAAAACAGAAGTAATATTTAGAGCAATGTTTAAAACTGTTGAAAATGGTAAACAAGTTGCATATCTATGCCCAACAACCTTGCTTTCACATCAACAATATGATTCTGCTATAGAAAGATTTAAAAATCATGGAGTAAATATTGATTTAATAAATAGACATTTTACTAACAAACAAGTTCAAGAAAAACTAAAAAGATTAAAAGAAGGAAAAACAGACATAATTTTTGGAACACATAGACTACTTAGTTCAGATGTAGAATACAAAGACCTAGGACTACTTGTTATAGATGAAGAACATAGATTTGGAGTAGAACAAAAAGAAAAAATAAAAAAATTAAAATCGAATGTGCATGTCCTATCAGTCTCAGCAACGCCAATTCCAAGATCACTTCAAATGTCACTAGTAGGTATAAGAGACCTAAGTCTAATCGAAAGTGCACCTAAAAATAGATACCCAGTTCAAACATACGTAATAGAATATAATGAAATGCTTATAAGAGAAGCAATCCTAAAAGAGATGTCAAGACGCGGGCAAGCATTCATACTTTATAACAACGTTACTAATATGGAAACTCTAGTTTCAAAATATAAAAAACTAATACCAGAAGCTAGAATCTGCTATGCACATGGAAAAATGACAAAGAATGAAATGCAAGACATAATTTATGATTTTACAAATAAAGAATACGACGTACTAGTAAGCACAACTATTATAGAAAATGGAATCGACATACCAAATGCTAATACAATAATAGTAATAGATAGTGATAGATTCGGACTTAGTCAACTATATCAAATAAGAGGTAGAGTTGGAAGAGGAGACAAAATCGCATACGCATACCTAATGTATAAAAAAGAAAAAGTATTAAATCCAACAGCATTAAAAAGACTAGAAGCAATAAAAGAATTTACAGAACTAGGAAGTGGATACAAAATATCAATGAGAGACCTTGCAATAAGAGGAGCAGGTGACATTTTAGGAAAAGAACAAGCAGGCTTCATCGATTCAGTCGGAGTAAATATGTACTTAGATTTAATCAACGAAGAAGTAAATGGTATAAAAGTAGATGAAGATGAAGAAAAAGAACCAACAATGATAGATGTCGCAACTCACATAGGAAAAGAATACACAGATGAAAGTGAAATAGTGATAGAACTACATAAAAAAATAAATGGTATTACAAATAAAAAAGAACTAAAAGAAGTACTATCAGAAATAAGAGATAGATTCGGTATGACTAATCATGATTTAGAACTATATGCTCATGAAAAATACCTAGAAAAACTTCTTATAATTACAGGCACAAAAATAACAGAAAATGACAATTTAAAAGTAGTTTTAAAACTTAAAAAAGAAATTTATGAATCAATTAGCGTAGAAAAACTATTTATTGAATCTACTAAAATAACAACAAAATTCAATTTTTCCTACAAAGCTGGTTCAATAATCATAACACTTTTAAAAGCAACATTAGATAAAGACTACATTTATTACATAGAAGAACTTCTAGAAGTAATATACAACCTAAAATTTAAAGTATAAAAAACATAAATAAATTCAAACTATTACTAGGGTGATTATATGAAACCAACTGGTATAGTAAGAAAAATAGATGAACTAGGAAGAATAGTACTTCCAAAAGAACTAAGAAAATGTCTAAATATCAATCCCGGAGATGACTTTCAAATAAGACTCGAAGACGAAAAGATAATATTAGAAAAATACTCATATCTAAAAAAATATGAACAAGAAATACTTAGCATTATTAATGCATTCATAGAAGAAACAACATACGATATTTCCTTAGTTATAAATGGTAAAATAATAAATAAAAACAATGAAAAAATAGATACAAAACTAGAAAGACTAATTCAAGAAAGAAAAATTTTTGAATGTAAAAATATAGAAGAACTACACATTAATGAGAATATAAC